>JBNAAX010000005.1:0-50644 GCA_049631665.1 Schleiferiaceae bacterium | reverse complement strand
ATCCGGATAGGTAGGCACACCTTCGAACATAATCGTCGTCGCACCGTTCAATAGCGGTCCGTAGATGATGTAGCTGTGGCCCGTAATCCAACCCACATCGGCTGTACACCAGTATACATCGCCGCGCTCGTATTGGAATACATTTTGGAAGCTGTAGGCAGCATAGATCATGTACCCGCCACACGTGTGAACCACACCCTTAGGCTTACCTGTAGATCCGGAGGTGTAGAGGATGAAGAGCATATCTTCAGCGTCCATAGGCTCAGGAGCACAATCTGCGCTCACTTCAGCGGCTGCTTCTGCATACCAGTGGTCACGGCCTTCTACCATTTCTACCTCGCGTCCGTCGCGCTTCACCACGATCACGCTTTCCACAGAAGTACAGTTTTTCAAGGCTTCGTCTACGGTTGTTTTTACCGGCAATGCTTTGGCGCCACGGTACATGCCGTCAGAAGTCAAAACGCATACACACTGGCTGTCATTGATACGGTCAGCAAGTGCATTGGAAGAGAACCCTGCGAATACAACAGAGTGTACGGCGCCAATTCTAGCGCAGGCCAACACCCCAATGGTCAACTCAGGTACCATAGGCATATATACAGCCACACGATCACCTTTCTTAACGCCTTTGGCTTTAAGGACATTCGCAAAGCGACATACTTCTGTGTGCAACTCTGTGAAGGTCATACGCACTTCTTGTTCCTTCGGGTCATTTGGTTCCCAAATCAAGGCAATATCATCGCCTCTTTCTTCGAGATGGCGTTCCAAACAATTCTCTGTGATATTTAAAACACCGCCCTGGAACCATTTCACATTTGGAGTATTGAACTCCCATTCTAATGTTTTATCCCACGGCTTTTGCCAAGTGAATTCACCTGCGATTTCTGCCCAGAATTTAGCTGGGTTATCCACTGAGGCTTTGTAAGCTTCCTCGTATTTCTCGAAGCTATTTAAGAAATAGTGGCTCATAACTAATTGATTTGTATGGCCAAGAAGATACGATAGCGAAGAGATTTAAAACTGCTCGAGCTGCGGTTTTCTTTGATTTTTCCATTTGATCACCATGAACTTATCGCCTACTTCGGTGATAATCATTCCATGCCCATTTAAATTATCTGGGTGTGAAGTGAATTTTGATAATTCATCATGGTTGAGGAGTTGATAGCTTGGTCTAAGGTTTTCTCGGTGCAATGGACGTTTAATACCATAAGCTTTTACCCAGTTCATTACACTGACATGAGAAACTCCTAAGATTCTTTCGATTTCACGAAAACTAACTCCCTCTACGTAGAGTTGAAGTGCTTTGACGACATAATAATTATCAATGCGCTTACCGAGTTTCTGTACTGTAAAGTAATAATTACAGTCCTTGCACTTATAGCGTTGACGTCCCTTAATAATCCCACTCTTCACATAACTGTTACTGTGGCATTTAGGACAATGTTTGTTTTCTGACATTGTTCGTTGGCGGTGTATAGGTATTTCACAAAGCCTACACCTAGGGTTTAAGCATAAGTTGTAGACTTGCTTTTTAAAGATAACTATTTCTAATTAACTGATAATGAAGTAGTCAAAATAAATTTGAACTTACTTTTGATGAAGTGTTTAAACCCTTGAATGTCATTAAAATAAGCCTGTTTTGGTAGTTAGGTCATCAAATTCATTCAAGAAAAACGACACTATAAGAACCTCATTAGGCAGTGTCAATGCCAATATCGACATATAGAAAGATGTATACCAAATCTCAGATACTACTTCTGTTCACTAATGATATGGCCAATTTCCGTCATAGTATGAATAAACTCCTGTGTACGCTTTTCGCCAATCCTTTCCGCAATACTCTGGTTAAAATCTAGAACAACCCGTCGTGCGATGTTTCGTTTCGAAATGCCGGCATCTGTTAGTCGAATAACAACAGATCTCTTATCGTTGGGGTCAGAAATCTTATGGATTAGGCCTTGAGCTTCCATAGACTTCAATACCCGGCTTAACGAGGTGCTCTCCATACCCATTTTAGGTCCTAACGCAGTGGAGCGAATACCTTCTTTGATGTCGATATTGAGAAGAGCCATGCCTACAGATGTCGTAAGGCCCTGTGTCGATACCAGTTCGTTGTACATCTTGGATATCTGAATCCAAGTTTTGCGAATATGGAAATCAAAGGTTTTTTCGGGCTTCATATCCCGAATATACACATTAATCCTATGCATGCATAGGAAATTAGTAGCCTAGGTTACGAACGATTTGCGGAACAATGAA
Source organism: Schleiferiaceae bacterium (assembly GCA_049631665.1). Classification (GTDB taxonomy): domain Bacteria; phylum Bacteroidota; class Bacteroidia; order Flavobacteriales; family Schleiferiaceae; genus UBA10364. The sequence continues at coordinate 48,385 of JBNAAX010000005.1, read as the reverse complement.
GAATCGGATATCTTTTTCAAACTCTGCGTATGCTGCTTGTTTCGCAACTGCTGGGTTGGTGCTTATTCCGAATTTCATCAGTCGCTGACTAGACCATAGCACTGTATTGCTCGCACTTTTAAGCACAAAGCTTCCAGAGATAATGTGTTTGGTTCGGTCTCCGAGGTTCCGTTCAGTGGTTTCATTTCCTTTGAATTCTAGGACCAAAGGCGCCTTATTGCTCGTGTTAAAGGTGCTCGAAATAGATTCTGAAATGGCACTTTGTAGTCCTCGGGGAGCAGCCACCTGTATCAATGTGTTCTGAAAGAATAGACTCTCACTGATTTTCCAGTTACTCGCTGCCTCCAACCAAAGGTGGACTAGTGGGCTGCTTTGTGGAAGCAGGCGTTTAAAATCTAGCGGACATTCTAAAATGATGGCATTTTCGCGGCCGGTGTGCTCGCAAAGTATGGAGCCCAGTGCGCTGTTAAAACTAAAATTACCCGAGCTAGAGGTTAATTTAATTGCGGTATTCAATGCCTCCTCGCTGAGTTGAAGGACGGCAGAGAATTGATCCGGCAACCCGAGGTAATTTGTGGTTTCCGGCAGCAGAATGCTTCCTGTCAGATCGCTTTCAATACTTCTCAAGCCATTGATAAGCTTTGCATTTAGTTCAATCTTGAACTTCGGATCTTTAAGAAGTTGTCGGTCAAAGGCTTTCTGAAGCGCATCTGCCAGCGCTTGAAAACGATTGCTGGCGGGTCTGTCTGAATCGCCCGTAATCTCAAGTTTACCTTCGATGTAGGCCATCGCTATCGCGTCATTTTTGGCTTTCACTTCTAAAAATTGAGGCAAATCCAGCTTGTAGAGAACGTAGTATCTAAGTTCATCCGAATAGGTATCAACGAGTTCGTACCCTTCCAACTTAATGTGACTTGTGGTCAGAGTTTGAGAACTAAACGATGACGAAAAGCCACCGACATCTTCTTTTTGAAGTAAACGACTTTCGTCGAAAACCTGACTCTCCACCTCACCGGCTAAATCTGCCAAAGCATTCGAACGAGCGGCTTGTTGATAGGCAGTATTTGGGTTGATATACGACATGCCTACTCCATAAACATAGGTGCGGCGTGCATCTATAGGCTTGGCACCAATCCATTCAGGTACGGTCGCTTTTTGCGTACCACAACTCCACAATAAAATGCCGCTTAGTGCGAGTAGAAGTAGTTTTCTCATGGCCTCAAATCTAAGGTTTGTACATGCTTAGCACTGTTCTGTGCGAAGTAGTTGATGGCACCCTTACGCATAGTTGCAGGACTTTTAACGCTTTTCGATGCCTTCCTAAGTCGAGCGAGTTCTTTGCGTTTGTATTCTGCAAGTTCAGGTCTATCGGAATGATGGTCACGGCTTTGGTATTTCCAATAGCCGGGAAAAAGCTGGTCATTAACAAAATTGATATAATGCGCTTTATCCGTGTCGTCAAATTCAAAACTATTGACACTAAGAATTTTAGAAGTCGCTCGATCTGTGAGTACAAGTTCTGCGATGTAATGCACACGATTTTCTTTCCAGTATTCACTGTAAGTCACCTTTTTATACTTGGCGGTCATTACTGTTTCGCCCTCTTTATTTTTGGTCTTCACATAGAATCTTTCGTAGCCTTTCTTGGTTTCCGATTCCAATTCACCTTCAATTTCATCAGCAACATTTACGACTACTTTCAGGTAGGCATTTGCAGATAAAAGTTCTTGCGTCAATGCCCCATCTGAAGTCGTTCCGTGCACAATGGCTTCTTGTTCCTCTTGGATGAGGTCAAAATTTGTACGGTCAACAAGCTCCAAAAACGGGTCGCCCAATCGGTACAACTCGCTAATTAATCTCGATTGTACTGCCGCACTTATAGTTGCTTCTTTACCTGTGAGGTTTGGTTCACTCACAATACCTATTCGATACATTCCTCGATCCAGCGCTTCGTCCATCAATAGCTTCAGCTCGTTTTGATCAGGATACTTTTTGTACATCGGCTGAAGACGGTAATAGGCTTCTTTGTATTTGCCCATTTCAAATTCTTCTAAAGCTGCGGTGTACACAGGCTCTACCTCACTGAATCTTAAGAGGCTTTGGACGTCTTTATACTTTGGGTCCAATTCATTTAATTCCCGCAATCGCTTATGTGCCTGCTGGTAATCTTTCGCACGTATCAAACCATGCGAACGTTCATATACTCCGGCCATATAGCGACTTCGCTGCTCCAAATAATCGCGAGTGTAAAATCCTTCATAGCGACTTACACTGATGTAGGGCTTCAGGTAATTTGTCCATTTCTCAGCCTCTAAAAACTTGTATACGGATAGAGAATCATTTCCGTCGGCAAACCTGTAATTCGTGTAGAGCTCTTCGAGAAGGGCAGTGCCGTAGGTGTTCATTGCCGTTACGTACTTCGCCTTAGTGGGTTTGCGTTCAAGTGCAAATTTATATTCTGTTACTGCGCGCTTGAGGGCTCTGGCCTCTGCAAACCGGTTTCCCTGCTTGTAGTGATAGCGTGCTCCTTGGCAACTTGCCAATAACATTGCGGAAAACAACAGAAGTATACTTTTTTTCATAGAGTCCATCTTATATTGTGCAGAACAAAAGCCGTGCCCAAGGCCATAAAGTTAGGTCTTGCTATTATTTTTGACACCATGAATAACCCGATAGTATTACTATCCCCTTCAAAAGGGATGGGAACCTTTCCATTAAACGCCCCCTATGTAGGCTCAGCACCCGTCCCTTTCAAGGCAGAGACAGCAGCTATCGTCGCGGCCGTTCAAGGGTTGAGTGAGGCGGAGCAAAAAAAGCTTTTCAAGGTGAGCGATTCATTGTTTACCTCGGTCCAGAGTATATGGTCCTTGGACAAAAAGCAATACATCGACCCTTCGCAAGGATTGCCGGGCTTATTCGCATACACAGGGGAAGCATTCAAGAGCTTTGATGCATATTCACTTGGGCCAAACGCTCTACAGCGCGCCAAGAATTTCTTGGCGATTATCAGTGGATTATACGGTGTGGTTAATGGAGATATGAATATTGTGCCCTACCGCCTTGAGATGCAAAGCAGATTGAGTGTTGGTGACCATAAGAATTTATATGCGTTATGGAAACCGTTGCTCACCAAATGGCTCAACAAACAAGAGGCGGGTTTTGCTGTGAATTTGTGCAGCACGGAATATGCGAAGGCATTCGATTGGAAATCGGTAACCATGCCAACCATACATGTCGATTTTAAGCAAATGAAAAACGGAGAGCAGAAGTCTATATCCGCTTTTTCTAAGCAAGCAAGAGGATTAATGGCCCGATGGATATTTAAAGAGAATATTCAAACTATTTTTGGGTTAGCGTCGTTTGATTTGGACGGCTACAGGCTATACAGTCACGAGGGTGATCATATGGTCTTTTTAAGAGAAGGATAAAATAAGATTGGATGAAAAGTAAACTACTCATTGCGGCGGTATTGGCCCTATTCGCGTTTTCCGCACAGGCTCAACGCCCAACATCTTTCCTAGAGCTAGGAGGTTACGGTATGTCTCAGAATTATTTAGGAGATGTAAATGGGAATTCTTTGAGCGCCTTTACGCAAGAGGCAAAATTTGGCGCTGGCGCCCAACTGAAATACAATTTTAGCAGTTTGCTGAGTGTAGGCGCAGATGTAAATTTTGGTAGCGTGTACAGCCACGATAATCTTCACGGCAATGAAGCGAGAGATTATGTAGTAGATACAGAGCTTCTTCAAATGGGGGTATTCACCAACATTCATTTCATTCCATTCGGAAAATACAACCTTCGAAACTCGCACACCCCATTTGTACATGTTGGTGTAAACGCTGTAACCTACCAGCCTAATCTAAACACCAACGCACAGTACCCAGAAGAAATAGAATTGTACCCAGGTACAGGCCATACAGTGGGTTACACCTTGGGCTTTGGATGGAGATTACGTCGCTCGTTGAAGTCGTTTTACAACTTTGGTATCTACTACAACGGATTCGCGGCATCGAACATCGAAGGATTTAACTATACCGCAGAATACCTCGAGGCAAATTCAGGTGCTAGAAATACCATGGACGGGTGTTTGACGTTAAAGCTCGGTATGAGTCTTGGATTCTTCGAGCAGTAGATTTCGGCACAGCCTTTGAACCATATAAAGGGCCCTCGAGAGAGTGGCCTTTTTTTAACTTATAAATGACACCTTGACTGCATTTTCACTGCGGTCGGGAACATGTTGCACTGAATTATGGACAGTTTGTCACTTAGCGATATAATTAACGAAAGCACGGAATTTATTCCGTTGATGACTTCAGACGATGAGGTAGAGATCAATTCTACGGATTTGCCGGAAGAACTCGCCATTCTCCCATTGAGAAACACGGTCATCTTTCCTGGGGTTGTCGCGCCTATTACTGCGGGTCGTGATAAGAGCCTCCGCCTTATTCGCAGCATTACCGAGGAGCCTAAGTATGTTGGGATGATCGCACAGCGCGATGGCGACAACGAAGATCCCGGAGCCTCTGATGTCTTTCCGATAGGAACCTTGGCGCAGATTGTCAAGAGTTTCAAAATGCCCGACGGCAATACCACCATTATCATTCAGGGGAAGAAACGCTTCAAAGTTCTTGAATGGACGCAAACCGAACCCTACAATAGAGCAAAGGTTGAATTCCTACCTGAGTTTGTACCTGCTGAAAATGATGTTGAGTTCAACATTTTAATGGAGAGCATCAAAGATGTCGCAGCGCAATTAATTCAGGACAGTCCACATATCCCAACTGAAGCGCAAGCGGCTTTAGATAATATCAAAAGCAATACGTTCTTGTTGAACTTTATTGCATCCAACAGCAGCATGACCCTTGAGAAGAAGCAAGAGGTTCTAGAGTTGGATGAGTTGAAGGCTCGAGCCACCAAAGTGCTAGAAGGTCTGAACTTAGAGCTGAAGATGCTTGAGGTCAAGAATGAGATTCAAGACAAGGTCAAACACGAATTCGACCAGCAACAGCGTGAGTACTTCCTCCACCAACAGATGAAGACCATCCAAGAGGAACTTGGTGGGAATTCGAGCGAAACTGAGATTGAGGAGTTGCGTCAACGTGCTAAGACCAAGACTTGGGACGACAGCACAGCCGAACGTTTTGACAAGGAAATTAAGAAGTTGCAGCGCTTGAATCCTCAGATGCCTGAATTTGCTATTCAGCGCAATTACCTCGAGTTTATGCTGGATTTACCCTTTGAACCTAAGGGGTCGTCAGAGATAGATCTAAAAGCAGCTACGGCGGTTTTAGATAAAGATCATTACGGCTTGGAGAAGGTGAAAGAGCGCATTTTAGAGCATCTTGCCGTATTGAAACTCAAGGGCGATATGAAGAGTCCTATTATCTGTCTCGCTGGTCCTCCGGGAGTAGGAAAGACGTCTCTAGGGAAGAGTATTGCAGAGGCTTTAGGGAGGCCGTATGTCCGTATGTCGCTGGGTGGCTTGCGTGATGAAGCAGAGATTCGCGGACACCGTAAAACGTACATCGGTGCGATGCCGGGGCGTATTTTACAGAACATGAAGAAGGCGGGGTCTAATGATCCAGTGTTCATTCTCGATGAAATTGATAAGCTCAGTTACGGCACAGGAGGGGATCCGTCCTCGTCAATGCTCGAGGTACTTGACCCTGAGCAAAACGATAGCTTCTATGACAACTACCTCGAGATGGGTTATGATCTAAGTAAGGTCTTCTTTATAGCAACCGCTAATAATCTAGGTGCTATTCAGCCTGCTTTGCTCGATCGAATGGAAGTCATTGATGTGACCGGTTACACCATTGAAGAAAAGGTGGAAATTGCCCGACAGCATTTGGTACCAAAACAATTGGACAACCACGGTCTAACAAAGGACCAATTTTCCATTACGAAGCCAGTGCTGAAATCCTTGGTGGAAGGATATACACGTGAGAGCGGTGTAAGAAACCTTGATAAGAAAGTTGCCAAGCTGATCCGCTCAACAGCCAAAGATGTTGCCATGGGTAATGAGGCTGTGCCTAGCATTTCTAAAGAGCAGCTAGAGAAGATTCTTGGACCTTCTCGAGAGCGTGATATCTATGAGGGCAATGCACACGCCGGTGTAGTTACGGGATTGGCCTGGACACCTGTAGGTGGTGATATTTTATTCATTGAAAGTTCCCTAGCTAAAGGCAATGGAAAGGTCATTATCACAGGAAACCTCGGGGATGTTATGAAGGAGAGTGCGACCATCGCGCTTGCTTACCTTAAATCCAATGCTAAGCAACTAGGAATAGATTCGCGATTGTTTACCTCTTACGATATCAATATTCACGTTCCTCAGGGTGCAATCCCAAAGGACGGTCCGAGTGCTGGAGTTACGCTTTTAACCGCATTAACCTCACTGTTTACTCAAAAGAAAGTAGCACCAAAACTCGCCATGACCGGCGAGATTACTCTTCGTGGAAAGGTTTTGCCTGTTGGTGGTATTAAGGAGAAAATTCTTGCAGCGAAGCGTGCTAAAATCACGAACATCTTACTCTGCGATAAGAACCGTAAGGACATTGAAGAAATCGAGGCACACTATCTAAAAGGCATGACTTTCCATTATGTGCAAGAGATGTCTGAGGTCTTAGAATTGGCTATCTTAGACCAAAAGGTCAAGGGCGCTAAGAAGCTTGAGCCAGCAAAAAAGAACGGTTGATCCAAAGAATACTCATAGCATTTGCCTTTCCACTGAGCCTTGTGGCTCAGAGTGGGGGATCGTCTTTATTCTCTTTTTTAGACAGAAGTGTTTTTGCAGGAAGCTCTGCATTGGCGAATACAGCCTACCTCAATCCAGCAGCAGTTGGTGCCTATGCGTTACAGAACCCCTTATTATTGAACGATAGCACATTGTATGATCTCGAGGTTAGCTATGGCGCTTTGGGCGAAGGGATACAGCTCCTTCAGTCTTCCTTTGGATGCAAGATTTACGGGCATGCCTTCATGTTGGGAGTACAGAATATCAGCTACGGAGAATTCAATGCTACTGATACCTGGGGAAACTCACTTGGGACCTTTACTGCCGGCGATTTAGCAATGTCCGTAGGGACTTCATTATTCGCATTTCAAGGATGGGAAGTAGGGGCCAATTTTAAATTGGTCTCAGGCACCTATGAAAGCTATCAGAGTTGGGCAATAGCATCCGATTTGGTAGCCATGCGTCGCTTTGAAAATTCACCCGATGTTGTCATTATGGCAAAAAACATGGGAACCCAGCTCACAACCTTTGCTGGTCAAAGAGAACCTCTGCCTCTAAATTTGCTCGTCGCTGTTGGAGACAAATTGAAATATGCGCCGTTTAGATGGACGTTCGTTGTCGACCAGATTCAACGACCGAATTTGGGGTATGATGATCCGAATAACATTGTTATTGACCCAATTACCGGTGAAGAAAAATTGAATCCTCAATCGTATTTAAATCTCGCCCTTCGCCATTTAAGCGGCTCTATAGAATTCTTGCCCACCCGCAGAACGCATTTGATGATGGGTTATAGCTTTAGACGTCAGTACGAAATGGCATTGCCAACTAGGCGTACTTCAGGAGGATTCACAGTAGGGGCAGGTATGTATTTCGATAAGTTCAATTTGCACTATGCAAATGAGCTAAGAAGCGTGGCGGGGCGTATGAATACCCTATCTTTGGGCATCCAATTATGATCCTATAACGGCCCATGAAACCACTTACCATAGCCATCGACGGTCACAGCTCTACAGGTAAGAGCACACTTGCAAAGCAGTTGGCAAAAGCTTTGGGTTATGTCTATGTAGACAGCGGCGCCATGTATCGTGCTGTTGCCTTAAATGCTTTAAGAAACGGATGGGTGAGTAAGGAGTTGGGTGCTCAAGCCTCGAAGATTAACGCGCATCTAGAAGGTTTGGTGATCGATTTTGAATTGGACCAAAATGGTGTAAATACAACCCTTTTGAATGGAGAAGTGGTAGAGGAAGCCATTCGTACCATGGAAGTGAGTAATGTGGTCAGTCATGTCGCTAAACTCGTTCCTGTTCGTCGACATCTGGTAGCGCTTCAGCAAGCCATGGGTGAAAACGGTGGCGTGGTGATGGACGGTCGTGATATCGGCACGGTCGTTTTTCCGAATGCGGAATTAAAGATTTTCATGACCGCTTCCGACGAAGTGCGCGCCAAAAGACGAAAGGCAGAGTTAGACGCCAAAGGTCAAGTTCATTCGCTAAAAGACGTCTTAGAAAATCTCAAGAGCAGAGACAAGGCCGACATGGAGCGCGCAGATTCACCGCTTATTGCAGCAGAGGACGCCGTGAACTTAGACAACAGCTCAATCACTCGCGAAGAGCAATTTCAGTGTGTTCTAGGTTGGGTAGAAGACCTTCAGAAGTAATTACGAGCGCTCGGCGAGAACAGTTTTAGCACCCTTCACTACATCGCCTTCCTTCACCAAGATTTTACTGTCAAGCGGTAGGAAAACGTCCACACGCGATCCAAATTTGATGAATCCAAATTCAGATCCTTGAGCCGCCATATCTCCTGGCTTGGCATACATCACGATGCGACGAGCCACAGCACCTGCAATTTGTCTAAAGACTACCGTACCCCAAATCTTGTTTTCTACTGCTACAGTAGTACGCTCATTAAAGGTAGAACTCTTCGGGTGCCACGCTACCAAAAACTTCCCTTTGTGGTGCACCGCGGCAGTTACTTTTCCGCCCAGAGGGTACCTATTTACATGGACATTGAACGGCGACATGAAAATCGACATCTGAATACATTTTGCTTGAAGCACTTCTTCCTCGTATACTTCTTCAATGGTCACCACTTTACCGTCGGCAGGACAGATAAGTCCATTAGGATTTACCTGTACGGTGCGCTTCGGATTGCGGAAAAACTGTAGAACAATGACATAGAGTACAACACTTACTGCCAAGGCAATGCCCTGAGCGATGGAGTTTTCAGTTGCCCATTGAACAAGAGCGTTTACTGCAAATAAGACGATGAAAACAAGTCCTAAAGTTCCTTTTCCTTCCTTGTGAATAATCATGATAAATACTGGTGTAAAATAAGTGCAACTGGTGCTGCGGTAATAAAGCTATCAAGGCGATCCAATGCCCCGCCGTGACCCGGTAAAAATACTCCTGAATCTTTTACGCCTGCGTCTCTTTTAATGGCAGAGGCAACAAGGTCGCCCAAAGGTGCAGTGATGCTAACACTAATGGCAAGCGATGCCGCAATGTGCATGGGCATCAGCTCCCAATACTGGTTGGCAACCACACCAATAACTAGAGTACCTATCACTCCTCCGACCATCCCTTCGATGGTTTTCTTTGGACTCAATGTCGGTGCTAATGGGCGTTTTCCAAAGAAGCGGCCAATGAGGTAAGCCATACTATCAGACGACCAAATCATTACAAAAATGAATAAGATGATCAAGGGCAGTTCGCTGGCGCACTGAATGGTGTAGGTAAGTGGTACCCACACGTAGGCAATGGCGAATAGCCCGCGTCTTATCTCCACAGCCGGTTCCTTAGCACGAAGTAGTGTGAAGGAAAGAAGGGTCGATAATATAATGCTTGACGCTACAATTTCTTGGGGTCCACCAAATCCTCGAAACGCACCTAGGACAAGTAGAATCAAGGCTAAGACCAGTAATGGAAATCTACTTTCCATTTTCTGAATGGTGGCCAATTCTTTTAATAAGAGTATTGTGAAAAGTGCCAAAGCAATCGGTGCAAAGGCTGTAAAACCAAATATGCCGATCAGCACACCTGCATATACAGCACCCCATAGCGTACGTTTTCCCATGTTATACCTCGTCTTCGATTAGCACTAAGAATACATTTCTATCCTTGTTAGGATCTGCAGAAACCATCTGAACATTTTGATCCAATGGCGCACGTATTACGGCAATATTGCCTGGGCGGTTTTCGCGGTATTTAAGGTTGATGGAGGTCATCCCGTCGCGCAGGTTTGCAACTATCTGCGAAGTGTAGGCGATGATTACGTGATGCTCTGGTAAATCTGACAGTTTTCTTCCTCCTGTATGGTGGTTGTGTACCATGATTCCTCCATTAAAAGCAATCAACGCCTCACAACCACTCACTACTGCAGGCATCTTGCCGTCATTATTGAAGGTAATACTCAATCCTAACTTGTTTTCGAAGTTACGCAGACCGTCGTCGCTTATGTAAAGGCCTGGCCAATTATGTTCAGCAGCGTATTGTTCAAGGCCTGCGAGCGCATCGCCTTCATTGGCACAATAGATGAAATGGCCGCCGCCTTCATGAAATTGAGACACAAACTTTTCGTCAAGTGGAAGTTTTTCTTCGGGGGCAAATTTCCCTTCCGCAGGTTGTTCTGCGGATTCAGAATTCTTGAGTGAAGAAACCAATTTTGAAAAGAAACCTTTCCTTGACATGTTTTTTGAGTGTTACTCAAAGGTAGCAAAGCATCACTAAAGCACCGAAGGCTTTTTTATAGTGGCTATTAACAAAAAAACCACCGCCAGCGGCGGTGGGTTTACTTCAAATTTCAATCCGATTACTCGGCCTCTTTTGGTGTTTCTTCAGCAGCAGGAGCCTCTGTTGGTTCCGTCGGCTCTACAACTTCAGTCGTCTCCTCAGTCGCTACCACTTCAGCGGCAGTATCTTCAGTTTCTTCTTTGTCCCAAGGACGTTTGCCAAAGATCTCCTCAACATTCTCTTTGAAGATGACCTCTTTGTCTAGGAGAAGGTTGGCCAAAGCATCCAGTTTTTCTCTGTTGTGTGAGAGAATGTCAATGGCACGATCGTATTCTGCTTCAATGATTTTTGAAATCTCTTCATCAATAACCACAGCCGTTTCTTGAGAATACGGTTTGTCCATGGCGTATTCATTCTGGCCTTGACTGTCGTAGTAGGTAATGTTACCCAACTTGTCGTTCAAACCGTAGATAGTAACCATGGCTCTTGCTTGTTTAGTCACCTTTTCAAGATCACTCAAAGCACCGGTAGATATCTTGTCAAACACCACCTTTTCTGCTGCACGCCCACCCATTGTGGCACACATTTCATCTTGCATCTGTTCAGCAGTCGTAATCTGACGCTCTTCCGGAAGATACCAAGCAGCACCAAGAGAGCGCCCTCTTGGAACAATAGTCACCTTTACTAATGGTGCAGCATGTTCAAGCAACCAGCTAACTGCAGCATGACCTGCTTCATGGTAAGCAATGACTTTCTTTTCCTCGGGTGTGATAATCTTTGTTTTCTTTTCCAAGCCTCCTACAATACGATCAATGGCATCGTTGAAATCTTGCTTGTCTACAAAGTCTTTATTCTTACGGGCAGCGATAAGAGCAGCCTCGTTACACACATTGGCAATATCTGCCCCAGAGAACCCTGGAGTCTGCTTTGAAAGCAAGGCAACATCTACAGAGTCATTGGTTTTAATGCCTTTCAAATGCACTCCGAAGATGGCTTCACGTTCCTTGAGCTCTGGCAAATCCACATAGATGATTCTGTCAAAACGCCCTGCACGCATTAATGCTCTATCTAAGATATCTGCGCGGTTGGTGGCCGCCATTACGATAACGTGTTCGTTAGTGCCGAAACCATCCATCTCTGTAAGAAGCTGGTTCAAGGTGTTCTCGCGCTCGTCGTTACCGCCTGTGAAATTGTTCTTTCCACGGGCACGACCGATGGCATCAATCTCATCGATAAAGATGATACACGGTGATTTTTCTTTGGCCTGCTTAAACAAGTCGCGGACACGTGAGGCACCCACACCCACAAACATCTCAACGAAATCAGAGCCTGAAAGTGAGAAGAACGGTACCTTGGCTTCTCCGGCAACTGCTTTTGCCAACAAGGTTTTACCAGTTCCTGGAGGGCCTGAAAGCATCACACCTTTCGGAATACGTCCTCCGAGCTCTGTATATTTTTTTGGATTCTTTAAGAAGTCCACAATTTCCAGAACCTCTTCTTTGGCTCCAGTCATTCCCGCTACCTCGTTGAAGGTGGTCTTCACCTCTGTGTCTTTGTCAAAGACTTTGGCTCTTGACTTCCCAATGTTAAAGATCTGCGATCCGCCACCTCCACCTGGGGCACCACCGCTACCAGACATGCGGCGCATAATGAAAAGCCACACGGCGATCATTAATAGGAGCGGCAATACCCAAGAAATGATGTCACCAATGAAGTTTTCCTGAGTTTCGTAGTTCACTGCAATGGGTTCTTCAGAAGAGCGGTCTTCGTAGTAATCTTTCAATCGATCTTCAAAGGCCGTCGCTGGCATTTCGAAAACATAATGCGGACCTGGATTTACAGCATCACTGAGGTTGCTGTTTCTTACCTCTTCGTAGCGCTCGTTTTCCAGTAAGCGCTCTTCTTTAATAAAAACTTGAATGGTTTTCTCGTTAACGATGTTTACGCGTTCAACATCACCAAGCTCAAGCTTTTGCTCAAAGTCTCTAAAGTTTGAGTTTTTAGCGCGGAAGCTCATCGCGCTAAAAATCTGCATACCTATGAATAGTGCGAAGATGATTGCATAGACCCAATAGAAATTGAATCCCGATCTCTTCGGACCATTGGGTTTGTTCCCCTGGTTGTTATTCTTGGCAAACTGCTTTTTCAGCTTGTCAATCTGATTTTGATTTCCTTTTTCCGACATACGGCTGTTATAGGTTTTCTAAGGTTGTTGTAGGTGCATCACCCCAAAGGCTTTCAAGGTCATAAAACTCTCGGATGCCTTTTTGGAAAATGTGTACTACGACATTTACATAGTCCATAAGTACCCACTCTGCATTCTCTTTTCCTTCAATGTGCCAAGGGCGATCGCCAACATTTTCTCGAACGCTTTTGTGAACGCTATCTGAAAGTGCATTTACCTGAGTGTTTGAGTTACCTTCAGCAATAATGAAGAAGTCCGTTACAGCGTTATCGATTTCTCTTAAATCAAGTATAGTGATGTTTTCGCCTTTAATCTCTTGTAACCCATCAACAACAAATTTTTGAAGTAGTTCGGACGAAGCTTGAGGTTGTAATTGCATTAATGAATATTTATGTCAGTAAATTACCAAAACATATGCCATCTTCGTGAGGCTCATTCCAAATAGGCATAATGTCACAAAAGTACCGCATTCTACGTCATTCACAGCTAGATTCTACGCAATCTGAATTGAAGCGTTTGTTGCAGGAGAATACTGCCTTGGAACACCTGTCTACGGTGGTTGCCAGCACCCAGAAAAAGGGCAAAGGTAGGGGCGTGTCAGTTTGGCAGGACGAACCTGGAAAATCGGCGTTGTTCTCAGTATTTGTACGATGGCCCAATGCCGTAAAGGAAAGTTTTCTCGTCAACAAATGGATGTGTCATGTTCTGGCCACCACCTTGCCTAAAATGGTGCAGTACAAATGGCCCAACGATATGATGGTCGCTACGAAGAAATTGGGTGGCATGCTCATAGAAAATAGATGGGAAGGCGGTCGTATTTCGTCCTCGATTATAGGCATCGGTATCAATGTAAAATACAGTCAAGTTCAATTACCTCGGGCCATTAGCTTGGAGGAATTAGGGTTGGACATCACAGCCGAGGAGGTAATAGATGAAATTCTAAAAGCGATGGACGCTGCTGTGCCCTGGATGGATAATGGTAAACTTTTAGACAAGCGTTACGCTGACATCCTTTGGGGTAAAACACAGGCGCAGATGTATGCCACGGATAAAGGAGAAATGCTTGAAGCGGTAGTCGCCGGCGTAGATGATTTAGGCAGGGTGTTATTGCAAACAAAAAAAGGCCAAACTCAAGCGTTTGACCTTGATAGTATACGTTGGGTTGACCCGAATGGGATGTCCTAAGCGCTCTCTATTTGCCCCAAACAGAAGGGTCTTTACGCCATTCAGACAATAGATCCCTTGTTTCGAGTGAGATAGCACCACTTTGAACAGCTTGTTCCAATAAATGGTGGTAATCACTAAGAGTGTTCAAACGAACACTGGCCTCTTCAAAATTCTCGAGGGCTACAGGGAAGCCGTAAGTGAATATGGCCATCATTCCTAAAACGCGTGCTCCAGCTTCTTTGAGGGCAGCGACAGCTTTTAGTGAAGAACCTCCCGTAGAGATTAAATCTTCAATGACCACAACATTAGAGCCCGGTTCGAAGAAGCCTTCTACCTGATTTTGGCGTCCGTGGCCTTTGGCTTTATCACGAACATAGATGAATGGAACGCCCATGAAGTCAGCAACGAGCGCACCGATAGCTATAGCGCCTGTAGCTACTCCGGCGATGTAATCAGGTTTTCCATAAACTTCTTCAATTTGTTTGGCGAATTCGATTTTTAGATAATTTCGAATAGCTGGAAAACTTAATGTCAAGCGGTTATCACAGTAGATAGGACTTTTCCATCCACTTGCCCAAGTAAATGGGTTATCTGGTTGTAATTTAATCGCCTTAATTTGTAAAAGACTTTCGGCGGTCTTCAGGGCTGCTTCTTTGTTCTGTATCATGCTGCAAAATTACACCAAAGTTTTCATTAAAGGCTCTGTTTTGATTCCTGTTCCTGGGGGAGAAGCCCCTGAGATTATCAACAGATTATCCACGAAGAAGAAGGTGAAATCGTTTCTTAAGAATCTTCAAAACGAGGCCTTGAATGTGGATTTAAGCATTGGTATAGACCATCCGTTTTGGCCCGTGTTTATGACGTTACACAAAGGTGTTATCGCGGCCGGTGGATGGGTTAAAAATGACAAAGGCCAGTTGCTCATCATAGAACGCAACGGCAAGTTGGACATGCCAAAGGGTAAGCTAGAGTTTCATGAAAAGATCGAAGATTGCGCCGTTCGCGAGGTGGAAGAGGAGTGCAAGGTTAAAGGTCTGAAAATAACAGGTGCACCAACGAAAACAATCCATTGTTACACTGTGAAAGGCGGGTTTGCCATTAAAACAACCTACTGGTATCCCATGTATACGGAGCACACGAAAAAATTGAAGCCTCAAAAAGAGGAAGGAATTACTGACGTGTATTGGGCCTCTCCAAAAAAGCTGAGAAAAAAATTGGCCAAGATGCCTTCTTACAATAGCCTGAAAGCTGTTTTCACAGAGTTCGCCTCAGAAGAAGTTACGGCCTAACGGCGTCGGGAACGAATCCAGTAAAATCTCCACCGTGGTTGTATACTTCACGTACAATGCTTGAACTGATGTAGGCATAACGTGCACTGGTCAAAAGAAATACGGTTTCTAGATCCGGTACCATTTCTCTATTAGCTTGAGCAATGGCCTTTTCAAATTCGAAATCTGAAGGATTACGCAATCCGCGCAGCAGGAAGTTTACCCCTTGTTTTTGAGCGAAGTCAACGGTAAGACCCTCGTAGGTAATGACCTTAACCTTAGGTTCATTGGCAAAGGTTTCTTCAATCCAAGCGACGCGTTGTTCAAGCGGGAATAAATACTGTTTCGCACTATTGGTACCAACGGCTATTTGGATTTCATCAAATAGGGGGAGCGCACGCTCGATAATATCGAGGTGGCCCAAAGTGATAGGATCAAAGGATCCCGGAAATAATGCAATACGTTTGCTCATGGGATAAAGTTACGCAATATGTTCTTCTGCGAGAACACTGAGCACATGGTGCAGTTGCCACCCTCTGTAGGCTACTTGTTGCGGCACAATGGATGCCGGGCTTAGTCCGGGTATACTGTTTACTTCGATAAGCACAGGTCCGCGCTCTTGGTCAATGATATAGTCCATACGAACGATGCCTTTCAGACCGAGTAAATCGTAAGTTAGAATGGAGATTTGCTCAATAGTAGCAGCAGTTTCGGCAGGTATTCGAGCTGGTGTTATTTCTTGTGACTTTCCGCTGTATTTCGCCTCGTAATCAAAGAAGGTACTTTCCGTTGGGACGATTTCGGTAATCGCAATACTCTGGGTGGCCGATTCATCCAACTCCTTATTTGAAGCAAAGTCATAGTTTGCACGAAGCACTCCGCAGCCTACTTCCACACCTGTTATACCTTCTTCTACGATAACTTCTTTGTCTTCTTTTTGGGCCTCCTTGAAGGCCGCCGAAAATTCTTCCGGAGTTTCAATGCGGCTCACGCCAAAGCTCGAACCGGAGCGGTTGGGTTTGACAAACAGTGGGTATTGCCATTGGTCAAAGGTGTCGCTATTGGGTTCTTCAAAAAAGCTTTTACCCCTGGGTACAACGACGCCTTCGGCGCGTAAAACCGTATTGCATTGGAATTTGGAAAATGTCAGGGAACTTGTGAATGTATCGCACGTACTGTGTGGGATACCGAATACTTCAAGCATGCCGGAAATGTGACCGTCTTCCCCTGGCGTGCCGTGAACGGCATTGAATACGTAGGCCAAGCCGAGGTCCGAAATTTTGACCAGTTGACCGTCTACCTTGAAGCCTTCCTGATCAAGTTCGATGAAGACTGTGGTGTAGCCCGCTTTGATAAAAGCTTCATAAGCAGTCTTTCCTGAAGCCAAACTTATCGCCCGTTCGGAAGAATATCCACCGGCTAATACGCCAATCAATTTTTGCTCGTTTTCCATTGTTGTAAATGTAATGCAGAACCCTAATGATTAGAGGGTATGAATAAAGTATCTTTACACCATGAAGCAATGGCTTAGATTTCTATTTTCTCGCTCCTTTGTGAAAACGGCTTTGATTGCCGGAGCAGTAGTGGTGGTTAGTGTATTTGGAAGTTTATGGTGGTTGAGCAGCACCACTATGCATGGGCACACCGTTGAAATTCCCAATCTAAAGATGATGCAACTCGAGGAGGCCACGGCTCAATTAGACTCCTTAGGACTGGGGTACGAGGTCATAGATAGTACGCATTACGCACCAGGGGTGCCCGAGGGCGCTATCATCGAATCCTTTCCTAAGGAATATGCAACGGTAAAATTGGGCCGTAAGATTCTACTTTCGACCAACCCGGCGCGATTGCCAAAGTACCCGTTGCCAAATTACAAGGACCAGTTGGTCAGTTATGTAACCTCAAAATTTAAAACCAAGGGATTTATCATCGATAGCATTATCGCGGTTCCTGACCTCAGTCACGATTTGGTATTGAGGGTAGTCGACGAAAATGATAGTATTGCCGATGAGCAAAAGCTGTATGAAACGGGAAGTCGGTTTAGAATATACGTCAGTGCTGGATTGGACGGCGCGATGGTCTACCTGCCAAACCTCGTTGGAATGAAGTTTAGCGAGGCACAGGAAAAGCTGAGCTTCTCCAGTTTGAACGTTGGTGCAGTGATTTACCAGGCTGTTACCGAGGACACACTAGGTGCATTCGTACTTAAGTCGTCACCGTCTTATGAAGAAGACCTTGAAGTAAAAGCCGGCAGCGCTGTTGATCTTTGGTTGGTATCTGACTCAACGCTCCTCCCACAACCCGAAATTATCGATACGCTAGATGCTGAATTCTAGATTCTGCTTTACATTTTTTGCCGCCTTATTGGCGGTCGTCGCCACGGCACAAGTACAAGAAATTACGGCTGTGCTGTCGAGTGCTCCTGTGGCTTCATGGTCTGTGGAGAGTACCGACACCTTGGTGCCGCCATTTACAGACGATTTCTCTTACCCGTCGGACAAGCCTTCTCCAGCACTCTGGCAAGATGCTAAGGTTTGGGTAAACGACGAAATGGCACTGTTCCAGAATTCCGTGGGAGTAGCAACCTTCGATGGACTCAATGAATACGGTTTTGCCTACAAAGAGAATGCACTTGGTTCAGATTCCTTGGCAGATGTTTTGACTTCGGCTTATTTAGATTTACAAGGTCTATCCAATGTATACCTCAGTTTTCAATTGCAGGAAGGTGGTCGCGGTGAATTGCCGTCAAACGCTGATAGTATTGTCGTTGAGTATTGGTCGCCAGTGACTGCCGATTGGACTCAAGTTTGGGGGCAGAAAGGCTCTGGATCCTCTGGTCCGTTCTCTTCGATTATTATTCCTGTTCAAGGCGCCAATTACTTGCAAAAAGGTTTCCGCTTTCGATTTGCAGCTTATGGAGCGCGCGCCGGTGCTTATGACATTTGGAATGTTGATTATGTACAGCTTGATAAGGACAGAAACCCAAGCGACACCATCATTACCGAACCGGCGATTGCTCGCGCACATCCACTCATTATCGGTTCTGGTGCTTACACGAGCTGGCCGTGGTGGGTGAGTAATGCCAGTAGTGTGGCGAATCGTCCCTCTACTTTGGAATTCACTTACCGCAGAAACGGTGCTGTACCTTCTGGGGGATGGAGTTTGAACCTTGGCCAATTTCGTTGGGAGGAAAACGGTGTCCTAGTTCAACAGACTACAGCAGTGCCTGTAATCACAAATACTCAGCACAACCAAGATCAGACGTTCACTGTGAGCGTTCCCTCTGCGGCAATGACTTCTTTTAGCGGCCCAACTGCCGTCTCCACTAAGGTGTGGTTTGACGGTTCGGCGGCAGGTTTTCGTTCCAACGATACCGTACGAGGTACATTGACGTTAGACAACTACTTGGCTTTGGACGACGGCAGCGCTGAGCGTGCATATGCGGTTCAGAATGTTGTTGGCGGCCGAGTAGCACAAAAATTTAAGGTAGGAGGGCTTGGTGGCTCCGATACCCTCAAGGGGATGTATTTTAACTTTGTCGATGCTCGCGAAGCGTATACCAGCACCTTTAGAATGGCCGTTTGGGCACCAGCGGATAGTGGGGATGGACCTGGAAACATATTGTACATGAGCGATAGTTTGTACCGACCGTTCACAGGGTATTACCGCGGCGATATGATGCCTTATGAGTTGGATTCCAGTGTTAGTTTAAATGCGTATGCTGAGGTTTGGTTAGGATATATCTGTACCTCTTCGAACCCCATGTATTTAGGTTTAGATCAGCAACGTACTTTACCTTCAGGAATGCCGAGGTACTACGGGGACGGGTTTAATTGGTACCAGAGTCTCGAGCCTGGTGTTGCGATGATGCGACCGTACTTCCGTTATTCTCCAACGGATATGGCCGTGGAAGAATTGGCCCAAGATTTCAAGGTATATCCCAATCCTTCTTCTGGTAGCTTGAGCATAGAATCGCCATCGGCAAATTATGTTTTAAGGACCCTTACCGGAGCGACAGTAGTCGCGGGTCGTGTGGAGGGGTATGAAAACCTCGAGCTGCATCACCTTGATGCGGGTTTATACATTTTATTTCTTCGAACTGCGCAGGGTATTGCTCAGGTCAAATGGATCAAGCTTTAAAATACCCTCCTGATGAGTCAGCAAGAAGAAAAAGACGAATTATACGTACACCACAGGTTCGTTGCCGATGCGGGACAGGGGCCTTTGCGTGTCGATAAGTTTTTGACCAATTTTTTGTTTGATACCAGCCGTTCACGCATTCAGAAGGCAGCGGAAGCGAAGGCCGTTCATGTCAATGGGATTCCGGTCAAGAGCAATTACAAAGTCAAGGCTGGGGATACCGTTGAGGTGGTCTTGAATGAACCGCCAAGAGATTCTACAATCGTTCCTCAGGCTTTGGACCTCGACATTCTTTACCGCGACGAGCACGTTATTGTTATCAATAAGCAGCCCGGTCTAGTGTGTCACCCGGGTCATGGAAATTACGAAGGCACCTTGGTACATGGCCTGGCACATTTAGCAGAGAACCTACCCGTAGGTAAGCAAGGTGAGGAGCGTCCTGGATTAGTACATAGGTTAGATAAAAACACCTCAGGAGTCATGGTTGCCGCAGCTTCAGAGCTTGGTATGGCGCATTTGGCAAAGCAGTTTTTTGACCGTACTACCTCTCGGGAATACGTTGCCTTAGTTTGGGGAAACGTAGAAGAGGAAGAAGGCACGATTGAAGGCCACATTGGTCGCAGCGTGAAAGACCGACTGCAGATGGCTGTTTTCCCCGACGGTTCTGAAGGAAAGCATGCGGTTACTCATTACAAGGTGCTGCAACGTTTTGGTTATGTAACTTTAATCAGTTGCCGATTAGAGACTGGGCGTACACATCAAATTCGTGCGCATATGCGCTATCTGGGACATCCGCTCTTTAATGACGAACGCTACGGAGGTGATAAGATTTTGAAAGGCACGGCCTTCTCGAAGTACAAGCAGTTCATTACGAATTGTTTTAAAGCGTGTCCGCGACATGCCCTCCATGCGAAAAAGCTCGGCTTTGTGCATCCAGCAACGGGTGAACTGATGGAATTTGAAACTGTTATACCAGAGGACATGGCGGAGGTGATTCGCAAGTTCGAGAGTTATACGACAACGAGTAACTGGGAAAAAGAAAGTGAAGAATAAGGTATGGATAGTGTTGTTGAGCGCTTTGATCGTTCAAGGCTGTGATCGATTTCGATCGAAACACGAACCCACGCCCTATACCCTAAATTATCCGAGCCATTTTCCAGCGCCAACCATTCCACCTTCAAATGAAATGACAGAAGAAGGGGTGCGTCTGGGTAGACATCTGTTTTTTGATGAGCGACTTTCTGGCGATAATACCCAGAGCTGTAATAGTTGCCACATGCAGGAGAGCAATTTTGCAGAGCCGTTCAGATTCAGCACCGGAATAGATGGAGTGCAGGGCGATGTAAACGCTATGGTGCTCTCTAACATTGCTTGGCAGCAGCTGTATTTTTGGGACGGAAGAACATCTACCCTCGAAGACCAAGTCAAAGACCCGATTTTAAACCCTATTGAGATGCATGCAGATTTTGCAAGCATCATCGAAAAGCTTGAACAAGACGCCACCTACCTCGAACTGTTTGAACAGGCGTACGGGTCGGAAGAAATAACAGAGGACGGGATTGCAAAGGCCTTGGCTCAATACATACGTACCATCATTAGCGGGACGTCGAATTTTGACAAATACGTTGAAGGCAACTACCAGTTTACTCCGAGCGAACAGTTGGGCTTTGACATTTTCAATAACGAACAGGGAGATTGCTTTCACTGCCATGGCGCAGCTACTTCGGGCTACCAGATGGGAGCCTTTGGATTGTTGCAGTTCTCCAACAATGGCCTGGACAGTACGTATGAGGTAGGAGATGGGCGAGAAGGAGTAACCGGTAATCCGAATGACAGAGGTAAATTCAAGGTGCCTTCGCTGCGCAATGTAGAATATTCATTCCCTTACATGCACGATGGACGATTCCAAACCCTCGCTGAGGTTGTTGAATTTTACAACATGGGTGGTCATCCTTCGGCAACCCTCGATCCAAATATGAAGGCGGCCGGTGTAGGTCGAAATTGGTCCGAGGCACAGAAGCAAGGATTGATTGACTTTATGAAGACTTTAAGCGATCCTCAATTCTTAGAGGATACCGCCTTTACATCGCCTTGGTAATGGAGGAATTGGCCCGCTTCAATACTTATCTAGAGATGCTCGATCCGATGCGCGGCGGCTACCGTTGTGTTATGTACGACAAGGCACTCGTGGATTCCTTTCCAAAGAAGAGTAAAACGCGCATCATATTGGATATAGACGATGGGAACATTCAGGTTCAAGCGGGTATACAGAGTTTTGGCGGGGGAAAATATTTCTCGATGATTGGAAAGACCAAACTTGGCGGACACACCTACGAGCAAGGCCAAGCCATTTCAGTCGTCATTTATTTGGATCCAAACCCGTTGGGGGTGGAAATCCCTGAAGTCGTGGAGGTACTCCTCGAGCAAGACGAGATTATCGCTCGCGTTTGGAGCAAACTCACCGACGGAAGAAAGCGTACCATCTGCCATACCGTTCACCGCATCAAAAACATCGATAAGCAAGTGGAAAAGTGCTTGAATTTCTTTGAAGAGGAGCGAGAGAAATTGGCCGACCGCGGCAAGTGGTAGAAATTTTGGCACGGCCTTTGGAATAATACTCTTGAGGTTCCGTACCTTCCTAACACCTTAAAAAGCATTGTTATGAAAGCAAGAGTATTACTTATCGCCCTAGCCGCTATAGGTTTGATGTTGTCAAGCTGTGGTTCAAAAACAAAAGCGCCGAAAGGCGAAACTGAACTAGTATTGCCGTGTTCTGAATTCAAGAGCGACCGCAAGACCTTCCGTGTTTACAGCTTTGGTGAAAGTATGGACATGAACGTGGCCAAGAAGAAAGCCATGAGCAATGCCAAAACCGACCTTGCGGGTATGATCAGCACTACAATGAAAGTTGTTGGTGATAACTACGTAAAGAGTATGGAGGTCAACAACGTAGAAGAGGTATTGGAGCGTTTTGAAGAAAATGCTCGCACAGTGATTGACCAAGAGTTAAGCGGTGTACTCGTAGTGTGTGACCGCCTAATGAAGGTGGAGAAAACCGACAAGTTCAAGTACTACATTGCCATCGAGCTCGACGGAGACAAGATTGTAAAGAACTATTACAAAGCGCTCTCTAAAAACGAGAAGATCATGGTTGACTACAACTACGAAAAGTTCAAAGAAACTTTTGAGAAAGAAATGGCGAATCAGCGATAAGCACTTACGATTCGGCTAACTATAACGTCCCAAGTGAAGTTTGTAAACGGCACTTGGGATTTTTTATGCCCTTTTAAACCAATTTCTATCGCCTCGATAAAGGCTTCCTTATTTTCAATAGGGACCAATTCCGCCACAGGTTCCAGCGTTTCGCTCATATCAGCCGACTTATTGGCAACAACAGCCATCCCTCTTGCCGCGCTTTCCCAACCGACCAAGCTATAGGTTTCAAACAGCGACGGAATGACCAAGCACTTGTGCTCGTCCATCAAACGGATGATTGCATCCGTATTCGTGTAGGGTAGGAATGTTATGGTAGGCCCGGCAACAGAAACACAGGCTTTGAAGTAGTCTTGTTGATTTACGTTGGCATCACCCACGACCGTCAATGGCCAATTTCGCTCGCTTGCCCATTCAATAATGGTTTTTTGATTCTTCAGGTATTCCAATCTACCCACCATGAGCAGTCCGGCTCGACCTTCCTGCGGGTTCGTTGATTGAAGAAAATCGTCGTCAATACCCAAAGGGATCAATTGGTGTTTATCACGAAGTCCTTTTCCTCCAAGGGCGCTCCAAGCGGCAATTCGTTCGTATTCGCTCATAGAGGAAGTGATTACTCGATCGCTTAGCGTGAGTAAGCGCTTCATACTTCGGCGTTGTCCTGCAAACAGATAGCCAATACTTGGCATGCGGTCGCTGCCGTTGAACCCGCGTAGAATGCTCTTCAGCCATTCCATACCGTGTCCACCCAATAGAGCGTATGCCAGTGGAGCTCGCTCTTTATCTGCGAGACTGTAGTCTACGAAAATGGTGCTCAGGACTTTTCTGCCCTTGAACGATTGGAAATAAGGCAATAAATCCGCAGGCCTTCCGAGATTGAAACCATGGATAAGTTCTACTTCTTGCGGTAGAGGCTGTCCTGCGAGAACAATATGTACGTCATGCCCTAGTGCTCTAAGTCCATCCGCCGTACGTTCAACCTGAACGGTATCACCGCCAGGTTGCTTATACAGCGTGGATCTAGAGATAAGGGCAACATTCATTTATACGTTCATGTTGAATTCGTCCAGTACGTCCATGACTTCTTCGACATCGATGTCGTCTGAAAATGTCAACGGTTTATTGGGTAACGCCGTATCCACAGTCCAATTGCCTTCACCGAGCAATTCATTCAAATCTCCTTGGACTTTGGCGATACAACCGCCGCAGTTGATTTTAGTATCTATGGTCATGATTTCAGGGGTTTTATATGCATTCTTAAACTGTTGATCACTACACCTATACTGCTTATACTCATGGCAATACTCGCAATCATTGGGGTCAATTTAATGCCAAATGTAGGGTAGAGCAAGCCAGCGGCTAAAGGAATAGCGATAACATTATAACCAAAGGCCCAGATTAAGTTGCCTCGTAAGGTTTGTCTAAACTGAGTAGCCAACGCGAAGTAGCGCTTCAACCCAAGTACACCATCGCGCATGAGCACGACATCGGCACTCTGCTGCCCGGCCGCGGTAGCGGCCGCGAAACTCAGGCCTACATCCGCGGCGCTCAGCGCCGCGGTATCATTAATACCATCGCCTATCATCAAAACGGTACCCTTGTTTCTAAAGGCTTGTACTTTTTCGACTTTCTCTATGGGCATCATTTCACCAAAACTCTCTTGCAATCCTAGGGTTTTACCCAGAGCATCAACCACTGGGATTTTATCACCGGAGAGCAAAACATTGTAGATACCCAGGTCATTCGTATGCTGTATGATATCTATAGCTCCCGTAGCCAGTACGTCGTCAAACATTACAGTAATAAGGACTTTGGATTCATCAAAGAGTACCGCAGTCGTTTCTTTAGTAACCACTTTTAGACCGGTTATTTCTTCACACCATGATGGCGAACCTAAGTGGTACACTTTACCGTCAATTTTCCCTTGGATGCCTTTGCCCGGCAGGGCTTTTAACCTTCTCACTTTCGGCAGTCCTCCTTGGAAGCCGAAGTGTTGTTTCATGCCTTCATTCAGCGGATGAGACCCACCTTGGTTCAAGGCGATAAGGATGTTTTTAAAATTGGCCACATCTCCCGAAATCTCCACAACTGTGGGCTTTCCTTTTGTCAGGGTCCCTGTCTTATCCCATAGAATGTGGTCCACCTTATGGGCCGATTCCAATGCGCTTGCATTGCGAACGAGCATCCCTTTTCTCGCTGCTTTACCAGTTGCGGCTACGACTGCTAGTGGGGTCGCCAGTCCTAAGGCACAAGGACACGCAATGACCAAGACATTGATGGCAAAAACCATACTCAAAGGTTCCCCTAAAAGAGTCCAGACTACACCAACAATAACACTCAACATCAAAATACTTGGCACGAAAATCTTGGAGATACGATC
This sequence comes from Schleiferiaceae bacterium, assembly GCA_049631665.1. Lineage (GTDB taxonomy): Bacteria > Bacteroidota > Bacteroidia > Flavobacteriales > Schleiferiaceae > UBA10364. Next base: position 23,562 of record JBNAAX010000005.1, on the reverse strand, counting down.
GGTTAATTTTTCAATGGAGGTTTCTTGCTCCTGCGCCTGAAGAACTGCTTCAATGATGCCACCTAGGGCAGAGGCTTTTCCTGTATTCACCACTTTAATAAGCAATAAGCCTTCTCCGTTAACAGTGCCTGCCCAGACCTCGACGCCAGCGGTTTTAGAGACTTCTAAAGGCTCGCCAGTGAAGGTGCTTTCGTCAATGCTGGAGGTTCCTTCGACGACAATACCGTCTACAGGGATTTGCTCCCCGGGCTTAACTTGGACCACTTCATCGATTTCAAGTGCGCCGACATCAACTTGAATGGTTAGCCCATCGACTACCTTCGTAGCCACCTTAGGCTGAAGTGCTAATAGACTTTCGACGGCCTTGCTGTTCTGCAATTTTCCGCGTTGCTCGAAGTATTTGCCAATCAAGACAAATGCAATAATGAGCCCGGCACTTTCGAAATAGATCTCATGATTACCGCTGAAGAGGTTGAACAACGAATATCCAAATGCGACAATGCTCCCAAGACTGACTAGGGTGTCCATATTGGTCGCACCCATTTTAGCGAGTGCGAAGGCTTTTGCATGAATTTTTCGTCCGAAATATCCACTGAGAACCACAGCTAATAATCCTTGAAGTGCGATTATCTGGCTATCCATTGAATGACTCATCCCTAGATAGAGTAATGGACCTGCAAATAGCACAGCGAGTAGAAGCTCCAGCGCTTGCCGTCGCAATGCTTTTCGTTGCCGATCAAACTGTACTTCCATGCCTACTTTTTCACTCTCGAGCTGATACCCTGCTTTAGCGAGGTTCGCCTTGAAGGCAGGCAAGTCGAGAAGTTCTTGGTCGACCGTGGCTTTGAAACTATGGCTGGCGTAGCGAACGACAACATTTTCAAGGCCCGGAGTCCCTTCAGCGATGGATGCTGCGCTGTGCGCGCACCCTGCACAGGTCATCCCAATTAATGTCCAATTCACTTCCATTTTTGCCATAAAACAAAGGTACGAAATATACCTTCCTACGTATATTAGTAGCACTAAGTTGTACCCGTATGAATCCACTAATAGATTTCCCTCAGACTCCTTTTGGAAGTTTGGCTTTTGATGCCATTGAACCTGCACATTTTATGCCTGCTGCAGAGCATTGGATGGACGTAGGTAGAGAACGTATTTCAGCCATTACCGAGAATACCGACACACCTTCCTTCGGCAATACCTTGGTTCCACTGGAATTTGCTTCTAAAGAACTAGGGGTGGTGAGCAGTTGCTTCTTTAATTTAAACAGCGCTGAAACCAATGAGGATATTCAAACGATTGCTCGTGAATTGAGTCCAAAATTGACGTTGTTTAACAACGAGACCTTGCTTAATGAAGCCTTGTTTGCACGCATTAAAGCGGTTTGGGAGAATCGAGAGGAGGAGCAACTGGATCCAGAAAGTACACGACTGCTGAAAGAAACCTATGAGGGTTTTGTGCGCAATGGCGCCTTGCTTGAAGGGGAGAAGCGTGAATCGCTGAAGTCGATCAGCGAAAAGCTAAGCAAGCTGTCGCTGTCCTTTGGTGAAAACGTCTTGAAGGAAACGCAGGCTTTTGAACTTCACGTGGCAGATGCTGAAGAGCTGGCAGGATTGCCAGAGGCTACTATTGCTAGCGCTGCTTCCTTGGCCGAAGAGAAGGGAAAGAAAGGTTACGTTTTTGGCTTAGATATGCCTACCTACATCAGTATCATGAAGTACGCCGACAATGCAACACTTCGTGAAAAAATGTACCGTGCATACGGTACTCGAGCGGCCAAGGACAATGAGTACAATAACGAACAGAACATACAAGAGTTAGTCAATACACGTTTGGCAAAAGCACAACTCCTTGGCTTTGATTCTCATGCGGCGCTCACCTTGAGCAAGCGCATGGCAAAAACTCCGGAGACGGTATTGTCGTTCTTAGATGATTTGAAAGCGTTGGCCAAGCCCGCTGCTGAAAAGGATTTAAAGGCCGTACAAGAATTCGCGAGTGCTGCCGGGCACCAGGTCGAAGTAAAGCCGTGGGACTTTTCGTACTGGTCGGAGAAGCTTAAAAAGGCAACTTTAAACCTCGACGACAACTTGCTCAAGCCCTACTTCAAGATTGAAAATGTGCTGGCCGGTGTGTTTGATATAAGTGCCAAACTCTACGGGCTGAGCTTTACAAAGAATGCTGATATCGCTACCTACCACGAGGATGTGGATGCTTATGAGGTATATGATAAAGACGGTGAATTTTTAAGTCTCCTTTACACCGATTTCTTCCCGCGTGCGGGTAAACGTGCCGGTGCTTGGATGACCAGCTATCGCAGTATGTATAGCCTAGAAGGCCAGGTCGTTCGTCCGCACATCAGCATAGTCTGTAACTTCACGAAGCCCACTGCGGATAAGCCTTCGCTACTGACCTTTAACGAAGTCACGACCTTGTTCCACGAGTTTGGCCACGCCTTGCACGGGATGATGGCACGTGGTACCTATCCTTCACTCACGGGAACCAGTGTGTATTGGGACTTTGTAGAATTACCGTCTCAGATTTTGGAGAACTGGTGCTACGAGCCTGAGGCGTTGGCCTTGTTTGCGAAGCATTACGAGACAGGTGAATTACTGCCTAAGGAATACGTGGATCGCATTGTGGAAAGCCAGCAGTTTATGGAAGGATATGCCACATTGCGTCAGCTCAACTTTGGCTACCTGGACATGACCTACCACGGACTTACTGAACCTATGGAAGGCGCTGTGGCCGATTTTGAACGTACAGCAACAGCCGACACACAGCTCTTTTCACCTGTAGAAGGAACTTTGTCCTCGACAGCTTTTAGTCATATTTTCCAAGGTGGCTACAGTGCCGGATACTACAGCTACAAATGGGCTGAGGTGCTAGATGCTGATGCGTTCGAGCGTTTCAAGCAGGAGGGCATCTTTAGTGCGGCGGCAGCGGACGGATTTGCCGAAATCCTGTCTAGAGGAGGTACGGTGGCGCCAGACGAGCTCTTTAAGAAATTCAGAGGTCGGGATCCGAAAGTAGATGCCTTGTTGAAGCGGGCTGGTATTGCCGCTTAATGCATGCGAAGGGTATTGTGTCGGAATCGCCAATACAAGGCTATGGAAGCCAGTACGAGGCCGACAGTCAGTCCCATCCAAACCCCAATAGGTCCTTTTTCTAGGTACACGCCCAAGAAGTAACACAATGGAACGGCAATCACCCAGTAAGCGACGAATGCCACAATGGTAGGAATGTTTACATCCTTAATGCCGCGTAGGGCACCAAGTGCTGTGGCTTGTATACCGTCGGGCATCTGGAATATTCCCGCTGCCACCATGAGAACAGCAGTGTATTGAAGCACCTCTGGATCCGAGCTATAGAATTGCGGCAGGAAATTTCGCAGGAGAATAAGCAAGGTCATGGTGACGAGCATAAAGAAGAAGGTCAGGTGGAACAGACTCTGTCCTGCGAGGCGTAGCATAGGGTAATCTCTGCGACCCAGCTGGTTGCCCATGCGGATAGTCGCTGCAGCTCCGAGGCCGCTCACCATCATATAACTCACCGAGGCAATGTTTAATGCGATCTGATGGGCGGCCTGTTGAACGGGGCCAATCATACCTACAATAACGCCGCTCATAGCAAAGGCACCGGCCTCAAAAACGTATTGGAGTCCACTTGGTACACCAATATTCAAGATCTCTTTAGCGGTTGGCCAATTCACTTCTGAGGTGCGCCAGAACGACCAGTAGAGTACAAATTTTTGCTTCTTACGGATGTAGAGTGCCATTCCACCGAGCATGAGGAATCGAGTAACCAATGTGCTCACTGCGGCTCCGATCAATCCCAATTCCGGGAACGGTCCCCAACCCGTAATAAGGGGGTAATTTAAAAGTACATTTAGGAAGTTCGCAGCCAAGCTTACACGCATGGCGGCTTTGGTGTCGCTCAGGCCTTCGGCGAATTGCTTAAAGGCAAAGAAGCTCATCATTGGGACGATGGAAAAACCAACCACATGAATGTAGGGTAGGGCTTCAGCCACTACACGCTCGTCTTGACCAAGCAAGTGTGCCCCTTCGGCGAAAAGGGCAATAAGCCCATAAATGAGTAAGCCTAAAATGCTGTTGAGTACTAAGCCGTTCTTGAAGTATTTGGTAGCTGCTGCGGGATTCTCTTCACCGTCAGCGCCGGCGACAAGAGGAGTGAGTCCATAGGCTACACCGATGGCAAAAACCATGGGGATGATCAGTACCGATACGGCAAGGCTAATCGCTGCAAGTGGAATGGTTCCGAGGAACTTTCCGACCATGATAGAATCGGCCACGCTTACCATGATTTGTCCTAGCTGTCCTATGACAACTGGGTAGGCAAGGTTAAGGCTAATTTTATACTGCTGACTGTATGTGCTCCAGCGGTAGGCCATTAGAGGTTATAGCGGTCGACTTCACGTTGGTAGAAATCCTCAGCTTCACTGATGAGGCCTTCGAGGGTTTTCGTTAGATCACCTTCGTTTTCGTCGCTGATGTCGTCCATCCACTTTACTTCGTCATTCTCTAGGTTGAGGATGAATGCCGGAAATTCGGTGTGTACGATAAAGATAGCATCCGGGCTATCGGTATTATCTGCTACGAGGAATTTTGGGAAACTCATGTGCTTCTATATTTGAAGCAAAAGTACGCTTATTTCCTCGCGAATTTATCTACGCACGATTTGCTTATTGGATTACCGCTCAAAATATGGAGACGCTCCATGACGTTGCGGAATTCACGGATGTTTCCAGTCCAATCATAGTCTTGTAAGGCGGCGATAGCCTGTGCATCAATTTCCTTTGGAGCAGTTCCGTATTCTTCACCAATGGCTTTCAAGAAATGATCTGCAAGTAGAGGGATATCATCACGACGAGCATTAAGTCCTGGTACCTTCATGACAATCACGCCCAATCTGTGGTACAAATCTTCACGGAACTTGCCGTCGTCAATCATCTTGCGCAAGTCCTTATTGGTCGCAGCAAATACTCGAACGTCTACCTTAATACTTTTATCGCCACCGACCGGGGTGATCTTATGTTCCTGCAATGCACGCAGTACTTTGGCTTGTGCACTGAGGCTCATGTCCCCAATCTCGTCCAAAAACAGGGTTCCGCCGTTGGCCAATTCAAACTTCCCTTTGCGGTCTTTCTGTGCGCCGGTAAAGGCTCCTTTTTTGTGTCCAAAGAGTTCACTTTCGATCAATTCTGCAGGAATGGCTGCACAATTCACTTCTATCATCGCATTCTTGCTGCGCTGACTCTGCTCGTGAATTTGGTGAGCGACCAGTTCTTTCCCGGAACCGTTAGGACCGGTAATTAGAACGCGGGCTTCCGATGGTGCTACTTTTTCTATGATGTCGCGCAGCTCCAGCATACCGGCACTTTCACCGATCATCTTGTACTTCTTGCTGACGCGCTTTTTCAAAGTTTTAACCTCGCTGACCAGTTCTTTTTGTGTCAGCGCATTTCTCACGGTGCTCAATAATCGATTGAGATCCGGAGGTTTAGGCAGGTAATCGTACGCACCTTTTTTCAAGCAATCTACTGCGGTATTGATATCTCCGTGCCCAGAAATCATAATGACGGGAACGTCTGGATTGACGCTCATCATATGCTCAAGCACCTCGACACCGTCCTTGTGGGGCATTTTGATATCACAGAAAACCAAGTCCCAATTCCCTTCTCCGAAGGTCTCGATGGCCATTTTACCATCTTCCGCTTCATGAATGGAGTGGCTGGCATCCTCCTCGAGAAGGATTTTCTTTAGTACCCTACGAATGGCTACTTCGTCTTCAATTAATAATATTTTACTCATGGTAATTTTTTAAGCGGCTCCGTTATCACCTTCACTGTCTTCGTCGTGCAAAATTTCTCCTGCACCAACTATACCATTTCCAAACTGAGTGATACGTTCAGGACCTTTCCAAACGGTACGCTGCGGGAATGGGATGATGATCTCATTCTCGAAGAACTCCTTATCAATTGCAAATCTTAGATCGCTCTTTATTTTTTCTACAAAGAATATCTCCCTGGTGTAGAAGTTCAATTCAAATAAAAGTGCACTATCACCAAACTCTTTTAACAGAACTAATGGTTTTTCCTTTTGATCGGCTAATGGGTGTTTGGCTGCGATTTCGTACAATAATTTGGCTACTTTTTGAGTATCACTCCCAAATGCTACTCCCACAGTAAGTGAAAAACGGGTGGTTTCTTCGCTATGCGTCAGGTTGATGACGGTTTCATTAGTCAATTTAGAATTTGGAACTATGATAAGGATATCATCCCTTGTTCGGATGGTTGTGGTGCGCAATCCAACAGATTCAACGCGTCCAGTTTGGTTTTGCATCTGAATGATATCGCCTACACTTAAAGTGCGCTCCATTAGGATGATAACTCCAGAGCTTAAGTCTTTGAAGGCATCTTGAAGACCAAGTCCCAAACCCACAAATAAAGCTGTCGAAGCAGCCAATAGTGCTGTTACTTTTACACCAACAGTTTCTAAAGCCTCGATAATTACTATTACATAGATGATGTATTTCGAAAACTGAATGATCGTATATCTTCTTCCTTGATCATAGAAACCTATGGCCTTACTTTTTAGAAGTACTTTAGTTATTAGCCAAAAGCCGTATCGCGCTGCTGCAAACAATAGTAAAACCTGAATCAAGCTTTTCACTGAAAGGCGAAAAAACTCATTATGCCAGATATTATAGTGCAGTACTTCGTTAATCCAGTCAATCATAATTATTTAGTATTTCAACCATTTATATAATTCTTTCCAGGTCACCTTTTTACCGTACATCAATATACCGACTCTGTAGATTTTTCCTGCAAGCGCCACCACACCAAAAAATGTTGCTACCAATAGGGTCGCACTTAAAGCCATTTGCCAGATTGGAACGCCGAACGGTAGGCGTATCATCATAGAGATGGGTGAGGTCAGCGGAATCATACTCATCCAAAAGGCCATAGGCCCGTTTGGATCTTGAACAATATTCATCGCAGTAGTAATGGCAATGATCATTGGGGCAGTCACTGGCAGCATGAACTGTTGGCTGTCGGCTTCTTGATCAATTGCCGAGCCCAATGCTGCGAAAAGAGCACTGTAAAGGAAGTACCCGCCGAAGAAATAGAATACAAAACCACCCAATACAACGGGGAAGTTGATGCTATTAATCATTGCGAATATGTTTCCTTGATCAACCTGGCTAAGGTCCGGTGCATCCGCGCTCATAGGGACTTGCTGAGCAAAAATTTCGGGGTAGATGAAGGTGCTTACCACGGTGTAGATAGTTCCAGAAAGGATGACCCAGATTAGGAATTGGACCACACCTACTAGACCGATACCCAGGATTTTACCCATCATAAGTTGCCGAGGACGCACGCTTGAGATAATCACTTCGACAATGCGGCTAGTTTTCTCTTCAATCACTCCGCGCATCACTTGAACCGAATAGAAGAAGATGAAAAGGTAAATCAAAAGACCGGCGATGTAACCCAGTGCCATCTTTAGTGGAGTAGCGCTGGTTTCTTCATTACCTTCCTCTTCGCCCAAGGTGAAGCTCTTCACACTCACCTGCGTTTTGGTCTGTGTAACTACCTCAGGATCTACGCCCTGTTGAATGAGCTTTTGGTTGTTGATCTTTTCCTCCAGCTGACGTTCAATAAAGCGTTGGAGGTCTATACCGATATCTTCCTTGCCGTAGAGCAGTATATTTCTCTTGATAAAATCAGGGTCCCAGCCATTTCCTGCCGGGATATATAGGAGTGCATCTTTATCACTTTCCCTTAGGAATTGCTTGGCCAATTCTAAATCGAATTCGCCCGGATTCAAATAGTCCAGTGCAAATTGCGAAGTACCTTCTTCAGGCAATAGGATGGAAGGTTCGTCCAATACAAGAATCATCTTATCCTCCTCCGGCATGGATGCCAAAAGTCCAGGCGCGATCATTACGGCTGCCAACAATACCGGCGCCAGCAAGGTCATCAAGAGGAAGGTCTTCTTGCGGACGCGAGTCAAAAACTCACGCTGTATAATCAGTAGGATAGGGCTGTTCATGAGTCTTTAGGTTTAGGTCCGTTTTGAACGATATCAATAAAAACGTCGCTTACACTTGGCAGTACTTCTTCGAATCCTAGAAGCTCGTTGCTGCTGGCCAATTCTTGAATGATATCGCTAGGATAGTGGTCCGATTTAATAGTTGTCGTAAAACCTGTGTGTTGGTGGTCACGAGACAAAACATTCAAACCTGCGAACGTCTGTTCAGTTTTAGTGGTGAAGGCATAGGTACCGTTCATGTAATGCCTGCGGATATCAAGCAGCGGTCCTTCAACCATGACTTCGCCACGGTTGATTAGTCCGATATAATCACATATTTCTTCCACACTTTCCATACGGTGAGTGGAGAAGATGACCGTGGCGCCTTCCTTATTGAGACGTTTAATTTCTTTTTTAATGAGGTTGGTATTGATGGGGTCAAAACCGGTGAAGGGCTCGTCAAAAATGAGTAACTCAGGCTTGTGTAATACCGTCGTGACAAACTGCACCTTTTGCGCCATACCCTTGCTCAAATCCTCAACCTTCTTTTCCCAAAAGCTTTCCATCTCTAGACGAACAAACCATTCTTTCGCCCTGCTCTTGGCTTCTGCGGCACTCAATCCCTTAAGTTTGGCTAGGTAAAGCACCTGTTCACCCACTTTCATCTTTTTGTACAAACCGCGCTCTTCAGGAAGGTAACCAATGCGCGCAATATCGTTTGGAGCCAGCTCCCTGTTACCGAAATAAACCGTACCACTATCCGGTGCAGTGATCTGGTTCATAATGCGAATAAAGGAAGTCTTTCCGGCACCGTTTGGGCCGAGAAGTCCATAGATACTTCCCTTGGGAATGTTCAAATTTATTCCGCCCAGCGCAACCTTTGGTCCATACTGTTTGGTGACATTTTCTGCTCTTATCATACGTTCAATGTTCGGCTTGGCAGCGTCATTTAGGTGGGAGTAGTACAAAAACTCCTGTCGCATTAGACAGGAGTTTGAAGATATAAAATACTCAGTTATGAGAACATCTCTTTGACTCTATCGAAGAAGCCCTTATCAGACTTTCCTGGATTAGGTTCAAAGTTCTTGCTCTCTTTTAGTTTTTCTAATGATTTCTTCTCGTCATTGCTCAGGTTCTTCGGTACCCAAACGTTGATATGGATGAGTTGATCTCCGCGTCCGTATCCTTGAACACTTGGTAAGCCTTTGTTTTTCAATCGAAGGATTTTACCCGGCTGTGTGCCCTTGTCAATATTGATCTTAACCGTGCCACTTACGGTAGGTATCTCAACACTGGTGCCGAGTGCAGCCTCAGGGAAGCTCATCGTTAATTCGTAATGCAAGTTCTCGCCGTCTCTAGTCAAAGATTCGTGAGGTACTTCTTCAATGAGTACAATGAGGTCTCCAGGCACGCCGCCTAAGGCTTCATTTCCTTTGCCACCTACACGCAATTGCATGCCGTCTTGTACGCCGGCTGGGATTTTTACTGCAACGACTTCCTCTTTCCGCTCAAGTCCGTCTGAACCAACTCCGCTTGGTTTTTGGTCCACGATTTTACCCGCGCCGTTACATGTCGAACAGGTCGCTGCTGTACGCATCTGGCCCAGAATAGTATTGGTCACTTGCTGTACCTGACCGGCACCGTTACACGTGGTACAGGTCTTGAACGTTACGCCGTCGGCAACTTTTGCACGACGAATTTTTATCTTTTTCTCAACGCCATCGGCAATTTCTTCCAAGGTCATCTTTACCTTGATGCGGAGGTTGGACCCTTTGGTCTGGCGTCTTTGACCGCCGCCACCGAATCCACCGAATCCACCGCCGAATCTGCCTCCGCCGCCACCGAAGATGTCCCCGAACATGTCGAAGATGTCGTTCATGTTGCCGTGGAATCCACCGCCGCCGGCACCCGCGCCGAATGCTTGGTGGCCGAACTGATCGTATTTGCGACGCTTCTCCTCATTACTAAGGACATCGTACGCCTCTGCGGCTTCTTTGAATTTGTCTTCGGCCTCTTTGTCGTCCGGGTTTCTATCCGGGTGATACTTCAAGGCCACCTTGCGGTAAGCTTTCTTTATCTCGTCCTGGCTAGAGCTTTTGCTTACCCCTAATACGTCGTAGAAATCGCGTTTTGCCATCTTATGCTCCTTTACCTACTACTACTTTGGCAAAGCGAATCACTTTTTCGCCAATCTTATATCCCTTCTCTACTTCATCTATGACTTTCCCATCCATATCAGGAGTAGGCGCTGGAATCTGCGTAATAGCCTCCATTTCTTCTACGTCGAACACTTTGCCGATAGTGCTTTCCATGGCATTCAGACCTTTTCCTTTAAGTGTCTCCGTGAGCTTATGTTGGATCAATTTTAATCCTTCTAATACCGCCGCGTTCGCTTCTGTCTCTTCGGTGTTTTTCAGTGCTCTCTCGAAATCATCAAGAACTGGCAGCATAGCTGTTAAAGTGTCTTTATTTGCGCTCTCAATGAGCTCTAGACGCTCCTTTGCAGTTCTTCTGCGGAAGTTTTCGAATTCTGCGTACAGACGTAAATTCTGGTCTTTCAAGTCTTTGACCTCGTCTTCAAATTTAGCTACCGGATCTTGTTCAACGCCAGTATCCTCAGCACTTTCGGTACTTTGGTCAACGTTGTTTTCTTCGTGCAATTCCTCGCCTGTGGTTGCTTCTTTTTCTGACATGTATCTAGAATTTAGGGCTAGTTTCTTTTTATTACTGCAAAATGTTCGCCATTAAGCGCACCGCTGACACCTTGTCAGCGGTGCGCAAAAATACCGCATAAAAAAGGGCGCCGGCATCGCCGGCGCCCTTAATTTGATATTGAAGTCAAAATATCTTAGCGCTTTAATGAAGCTAGCGTACTCTCTAGGGCTTTACCTCTTAGATTTTTCTTGATGATAATACCATCACCGTCAATCAAGAAGGTCGCTGGAATAGAGTTCACATTGTAGGTACGGGCAGCAGCGTTTCTCCAAAATTGAAGGTCGCTTACGTGGTTTTTCCAAACCAATTTGTCTTGCGCAATACCTTTCTCCCAAGCTGATTTGTCTCGATCAAGGCTGACTGAGAAAACCTCAAATCCATCGCCATTTTTGAACGCAGCGTCTTTGTATTGACCGTAGGTGCGTACTACATTAGGATTCTCCATTCTACACGGGCGACACCATGATGCCCAAAAGTCGATTAGGACAATCTTTCCTTTTAAATCCGATAGCTTGCGAATGTTGCCTTGCGGATCTCGCATGGCAATTTCTGGTGCTTTGTCACCGATACTCAAGGTTGCCATTTGCTCGGCAGGAGCAGCAACGGCATCGCTGTAATTGTTCTGGGCGCTTGTGAATATTGCGGCAGTTAAAAGTAGCGCGAAGCTACCGATGATTAGGGATCCCTTTTTCATGATAAGTATGTTGCTTTTCAGGCTTACAATCTAACGATTTCCGCACCAAGTGCTTTCAATCTTCCGTCGATGTTCTCGTAGCCGCGATCAATCTGATTAATGTTGTGAATGGTTGACGTTCCTTCAGCACTCAAGGCCGCAATCAACAAGCTAACTCCCGCACGAATGTCAGGGGATGTCATAGTTGTTGCGCGTAAAGGACTTTGTTTGTCTAGACCAATGACCGTGGCACGGTGCGGGTCACAAAGGATGATTTGCGCGCCCATATCGATCAACTTATCAGTGAAGAATAGACGCGATTCAAACATCTTTTGGTGAATGAGCACCGACCCCCGTGCTTGCGTTGCAGTAACAAGAATAATACTCAAAAGATCCGGAGTAAACCCTGGCCATGGCGCATCAGCTATGGTCATAATAGATCCGTCGATAAAGCTCTCAATTTCATAATGATCGTGGGATGGAACGCGAAGATCATCTCCGTTTAATTCCGTGTGGATACCCAGTCTGCGGAATACAGTAGGGATGATACCCAGGTCAGGATAACTTACATCCTTGATAGTGATATCAGATCCAGTCATTGCTGCAAGACCAATCCAAGATCCAATTTCAATCATATCCGGTAAAATGCGGTGATCTGTTCCGCCAAGCTCTGTTACCCCTTCTATGTGAAGCATGTTAGAGCCTATACCGTCAATTTTCGCACCCATGCGAACGAGCATCTTACACAATTGCTGCAAGTAAGGCTCACAGGCTGCATTGTAGATGGTAGTTTTCCCTTTTGCCATAACAGCAGCCATGACAACATTTGCAGTACCTGTTACAGATGCTTCGTCAAGAAGCATATAGGTCCCTGTGAGCTGTGAAGCATCCACGCTGTAAAAGCTGTCTTTACTGTCGTAGTTGAATTTTGCCCCTAATTTTTGGAAGCCTAAGAAGTGTGTATCTAATCTTCTACGGCCAATTTTATCACCGCCCGGTTTAGGAATGTAGGCTTTGCCGAATCGAGCCAGTAGTGGTCCAACAATCATGATTGAGCCTCGAAGGCTAGCTCCCTTCTGCTTGAACGTATCAGAGGTTAGATAGTCAAGGTTGACATTTTCCGCCTTGAAAGTATAATCACCGTGTCCGTTTTTCTTCACATAAACACCCAAATCGCTCAAGAGGTCGATAAGCTTGTTGACATCTACAATGTCGGGAATATTAGTGATGCGTACTTCCTCAGGGGTCAGTAAGACTGCACAGAGGATCTGTAAGGTTTCATTTTTCGCCCCTTGAGGCGTGATGGTTCCGTTGAGTTTTTTTCCTCCGGTAATCTTAAATGTTCCCATGTATTAGTATCTCCTTTTCTTGTTTTTCTTTTTGCGGTTGTTTTGGCCTTGTTTGCGCTCGGCTTGCGTAATGCCAAATGCTTTTTCGTGAGGCAATTCAAACTCACCAAGCTTTAATTTACCCTCAGACATTTCAGCCAAATCACCAAGAATGGTAGCATCACTAACGGTGTCTTTGTTGTATTTGAGGTAATTGCGCTTCATTGCGTAGGCGATGCCGTACACTAATGCGTCTTTCTCTTCTCCCTCCTCTAATTGCAGAGCATGGCCAATCATATTCTTGACAATTGAGCCGTAGTGACGGAAACGACGTGATTTCTGCGGATAAGGCACTTCATCTGGTAGGCCAACGAAGCTTTCAGCGGTTGGAATAGGGTATGGGCTATCCACGTCCAATTCAAAATCGGACATGATGAACAAATGATCCCAAAGCTTGTGTGCGTAATCTGGAGCATCGCGGATAGCGGGATTCAAATTCCCAATCACATCAATGATACTCTGCGCCACCTTACTGCGGTGCTCTTTGTCTTCGATAGTCAAACAGTAGTCCACCATACGTTGTACGTTTCTACCGTACTCTGGTATCTTCAGTTGAGTTCTGTCTGTATTGTATTCCATAGTCTCAATAACTTAAAATCTTCGCTTAGACCACGCTGACCTTGGCGAATTTTAGTAACAATCTTTTTTCTCCAGCATTGTCGAAGTTGATGATGGCTTTGGCGTCTGCTCCTTCGCCTTCCATGCGTACAACGGTCCCCAAGCCAAAACGGCCGTGGACCACACGCTTGCCTTCGTGCAATTCATGTGGCTTAAGAAAATCACCACTCATTGTGCCTGCACCGGTGTTATTTATCGGTGTGAGCGTTTTGCCCCTCAAGGTAGGCTTTTTTACAGCACCGGCACCCGGTCCGATGTTGGCACTCTTTTTCTGCGACCCAGCAGGTTTGCCCCAATTGGTGTTTTTGCCTTTGTAGACGGTTGCACTTCGGCCTTTTTCGCTCGTCGGAGCGCCAAAAGCGTTATTAAGTGCTGGAGAACTAAAACTTGTCGGAGAAAATTCTGGGACCTTGACATCTAGGTATTTTTCATCGATCTCATCGATAAATCGAGAAGGTTCACAGTCTATAAGCTTGCCCCAGCGGTATCGTGTATGTGCATAGGTCAAATGAGCTCTTTTTTCTGCACGAGTTAGAGCCACATAAAATAGACGACGCTCTTCTTCAAGCTCGCTTCTACTTCCGCTGCTCATCATGCTAGGAAAGAGGTTCTCTTCAAGACCGACGATGTAGACATAGGGAAATTCCAATCCTTTCGCTAGGTGGATAGTCATCATGCTCACTTTTGGCGTTCCGTCGTCGACCTCATTATCTCGGTCTGTCAAGAGCGCAACATCGGATAAGAAATTAGCTAGGGAAGGATCACCCTCGGCCAATTCCTTTTGCTGCTCTGTAAAGTCCTTTATACCGTTCAGTAATTCTTGCACGTTTTCGTACCGAGTCACACCCTCAGGGGTCTTGTCTTCACCAAGTACTTTAATCAATCCCACACTTTTCGCAACATGAGCAACTACATCAAAAGCATCGTGTTGCTTGGCTAAAACGGCGAAGGAATTGATAAGAATGGCAAAATCACTAATCTTCTTTTGCGTAGGCTTGTTCAGCCCTGTCGGAATATTCTGTAGGCGCTCGCACACTTCCCATAGTGAGATACCTTGTGCTTCTGCAGCTAAGGTTAGTTTGGCCAAAGTAGTCGCTCCAATTCCCCTTGCCGGGTAATTAATTACTCTTCTAAAAGCTTCTTCGTCTTTTGGATTGATTACTAATCTTAGGTACGCCAAAACGTCTTTGATTTCTTTGCGCTGGTAAAAGCTCAATCCCCCATAAATCTTGTAGGGAATGTTCTTTTTACGCAGGGCATCTTCGAAACTTCGACTCTGTGCATTTGTCCGGTAAAGAATACAGAAATCGTCGTGTTTTGCGCCTTCGTTCATCGCCGTCTGCCAGACGTTTGTAGCAATGTAGTTGCCTTCGTCGGTATCTGAAATACTCTTGTGAACAATGATCTTCTCACCGCCGCTGTTCTGTGTCCAGACGTTTTTCTGTATTTGGTCTTTGTTCTTCTCGATGATGCTGTTTGCCGCCTGAACAATGTTATTCGTCGAGCGGTAATTCTGTTCCAATTTAAAGAGCTTGGTATCAGGGTAGTCTTTTTGGAAATTTAAGATGTTGCGAATATTCGCCCCGCGAAACGCGTAAATGGATTGGGCATCATCGCCAACAATACAGATGTTCTCATATTTCGCAGCAAGTGCTTTAACGATGAGGTACTGACTGTGGTTGGTATCCTGATACTCGTCTACCAAAATGTACTTGAACCTATTCTGGTACTTCGCAAGGGCATCAGGGAACTTATACATCAATTCATTGGTCTTCAAAAGCAAATCATCGAAGTCCATGCACCCGGCACGAAAACAACGTTCGGTATATGCTTGATAAATTTCTCCGAACATGGGCATTTTTGCCGAGCTGTCTTGTGCCTGAAGTTCTCCGTTTTGGAAGTATGCTTTTGGTGTAATCAGGTTGTTCTTGAGCGAAGAGATGCGTCCTGCAACAGATTTAGCCTTGTAAATATCCTTATCTAAATTCTTCTCTTTGATGATGTTAGAGATTACTTTTTTGCTGTCGTCTGCATCGTAAATGGTGAAATTCGTTGGGTAACCTAATTTCTCTGCCTCTATCCTCAGGATGCGTGCAAATATGCTGTGAAAAGTTCCCATCCAAAGGTTCTTGGCTTCACTTTCTCCCACAAGCTTTCCAATACGTTCTTTCATCTCTCTTGCCGCCTTGTTGGTAAAGGTCAAAGAGAGGATATTGAAGGCGTCTACACCTTTCTCCAAAAGGTACGCAATTCTGTACGTCAAAACTCGTGTTTTCCCAGAGCCAGCGCCGGCTATGACCATAACTGGGCCCTCAGTTTGCTCCGCTGCTTTACGCTGAGCATCGTTTAATTCATCGAGAAAATGTGCCAAAGGGAATGCTGTTAAATTGGACAGTTAACAAAGGTACTTTTATCCAAGTTTAAAACAAGGACAACTCCAAAGCCTAATTGGGGAATTTTCGACCTCTTTTCAACACCCTACGTAATTATTTCAGAACGAGCCAATTATTTTAATCCACAGGGGTTTGGTTCTGGAGATAATATCACTACATTTGCAGTCCCAAAAAATGGGGTAACTGATTATTGGAATAAACTAGAAATCAAAAGGTACGTATGCCAACGATTCAACAGCTTGTAAGAAAAGGTCGCAAACAGATCAAACAAAAGAGTAAATCTGCTGCGCTGGATTCCTGCCCACAACGCAGGGGTGTATGTACTCGTGTCTACACAACGACGCCGAAAAAACCAAACTCGGCGATGCGTAAAGTGGCAAGGGTGCGTCTATCAAATGGAAATGAAGTAAATGCCTACATCGGAGGTGAAGGACACAACCTACAAGAACACAGCATCGTGCTTGTTCGTGGTGGTCGTGTAAAAGACCTTCCAGGGGTTCGCTACCACATTGTACGTGGTGCCCTCGATACTGCAGGTGTAGACGGAAGAACTCAGCGTCGCTCTAAGTACGGTGCTAAGAGACCTAAGAAATAAACACACTTCTAGATAAGAACTCATGAGAAAAGCAAGAGCTAAAAAGCGCCCGTTACTACCGGATCCGAAATTCAACGATACGCTAGTAACTCGTTTTGTAAACAATTTGATGTTGGACGGTAAGAAGTCTATCGCGTTCAACATTTTCTATGATGCTATTGACATTGTTTCTGAAAAAACAGAAAGCAACGGTCTAGAGGTATGGAAAGAAGCACTTAATAATGTAATGCCACACGTTGAGGTTCGTTCTCGTCGTGTTGGTGGTGCCAACTTCCAAATTCCTATGCAGGTTCGTCCAGAGCGTAAAATCACTTTAGGTATGAAGTGGATGATTACTTACGCACGCGGTCGCAACGAGCGTTCTATGGCGCAGAAATTGGCTGCAGAGATCATCGCTGCTTCTAAAGAAGAAGGTGCTGCAGTTAAGAAGCGTACTGAGGTTCACCGTATGGCTGAAGCAAACAAAGCATTCTCTCACTTTAGATTCTAATAGACGAAATCATGGCAAAAGGAAATAGAGACTTAACGTATACTCGTAATATTGGTATTGCAGCACACATTGATGCTGGTAAAACTACTACTACTGAGCGTATTCTTTACTACACAGGTGTAAGTCACAAGATTGGCGAGGTGCACGACGGTGCTGCAACCATGGACTGGATGGAGCAAGAGCAAGAGCGTGGTATTACGATTACTTCAGCTGCAACACACTGTGAGTGGCCGTACGCTGGTAAGAATTATGCGATTAACATTATTGATACTCCTGGACACGTTGACTTTACGGTTGAGGTAGAGCGTTCATTGCGCGTATTGGACGGTGTTGTTGCATTGTTCTCAGCGGTTGATGGTGTTGAGCCACAATCTGAAACTGTATGGCGTCAAGCGGACAAGTACCGTGTACCACGTCTAGGTTTCGTAAATAAAATGGACCGTCAAGGTTCTGACTTCTTTAATGTTTGTCGTCAGGTAAAAGAAATGTTGGGTGGTAACCCAGTTGCTCTTCAAGTGCCAATTGGTGACGAAATGGATTTCAGAGGTGTTGTTGATTTGATCAGCAAGAAAGCCATCGTTTGGAATGAAGACGATATGGGGATGACTTACGAAGAAATCGACATCCCTAGCGACCTAGTAGACACTGTAGACGAGAAGCGTGCTGAACTTATCGAAGCAGTTGCTGAATACGACGAGAACTTGATGGAGAAATTCTTCGAGGACGAGAACAGCATCACTGAAGACGAGATCATCGCTGCACTTCGTGCTGCAACGATTGATATGAGCATCATTCCTATGATGTGTGGTTCTGCATTTAAGAACAAAGGTGTTCAGGCTATGTTGGACGCAGTTATGCGTTACTTGCCTTCTCCTCTAGATGTAGAAGCTATTGAAGGTACAAACCCGGATACAGGTGATGCGGATTCACGTAAGCCTTCGGTAGAGGAGCCATTCTCTGCTTTAGCATTTAAGATTGCAACTGACCCGTTCGTTGGTCGTTTGTGTTTCTTCCGTGTTTACTCTGGTGCATTGGATGCAGGTTCTTACGTTAAGAACACGCGTTCAGGTAAAAAGGAGCGTATCTCTCGTATCTTCCAGATGCACTCGAACAAGCAACAGCCGATCGACCAGATTACCGCAGGTGATATTGGTGCAGGTGTAGGTTTCAAGGATATCCGTACTGGTGATACACTTTGTGACGAGAAAGCACCAATTGTACTTGAGTCTATGACATTCCCAGAGCCAGTAATTGGTATCGCGGTTGAGCCTAAGTCAAAGGCGGATGTAGATAAGATGGGTACTGCTTTGGCAAAACTTTCTGAAGAGGATCCAACCTTCCGTGTTCAAACGGACGAGGCTTCAGGTCAAACGATTATCTCAGGTATGGGTGAGCTTCACTTGGATATCTTGATTGATCGTATGAGACGTGAATTCAAGGTTGAGGTGAACGTAGGTGAGCCACAAGTTGAGTACAAAGAAGCATTGAACGGTACAGCTAACCACCGTGAGGTTTACAAGAAACAAACGGGTGGTCGCGGTAAGTTCGCGGATATCATTTTTGACATCTCTCCAGTGGACGCTGACTTCGAAGGTGAAGGTCTTCAGTTCGTGAACGAGGTGAAAGGTGGTAACGTACCAAGAGAATTCATCCCTTCTGTAGAAAACGGTTTCAAGGCTGCTATGGGCAATGGTCCATTGGCTGGCTTTAACGTTGACTCTGTAAAAGTTGTTTTGAAAGATGGTTCTTTCCACCCTGTGGATTCTGACCAGTTGTCTTTCGAATTAGCGGCTAAGCTTGGTTTCAAGGAAAGCGCGAAAAAAGCGAATCCTGTTATCATGGAGCCAATCATGAAGCTAGAGGTAGTTACTCCAGAAGAGTACATGGGTGATATCGTAGGTGATTTGAACCGTCGTCGTGGTCAAGTGAACGACATGTCTGACCGTAACAACGCCAAGGTTATCAAGGCGGATGTGCCTCTATCAGAAATGTTCGGTTACGTGACAACATTACGTACGTTGAGTTCTGGTCGTGCTGCATCTACTATGGTGTTCTCGCACTACGCAGAAACTCCATCGAACATTTCAGAGAAAGTAATTGAAGAATCAAAAGCTTAATAATAGACTACAATGAGTCAAAAAATTCGCATCAAGCTTAAGTCTTACGACCACAACTTAGTAGATAAGTCTGCTGAGAAGATCGTTAAGACCGTGAAGAGTACCGGCGCAGTTGTTAATGGTCCTATTCCATTACCAACAAACAAGCGCATTTACACGGTGCTCCGCTCACCACACGTAAACAAGAAATCACGCGAGCAGTTCCAACTGAGCAATTATAAGCGACTGTTGGACATCTACTCTTCTTCGTCAAAGACCATTGACGCTTTGATGAAGTTAGAGTTGCCGAGCGGTGTAGAAGTAGAAATCAAGGTCTAACAGTAGACTAAACATTAAATTCCAGAAAACATGCCAGGATTAATTGGTAAAAAAGTCGGAATGACCAGCATTTTCAGCCCAGAGGGTAAGAACATGCCATGTACTGTACTAGAAGTAGGTCCATGTGTAGTGACTCAGGTGAAAACTGAAGATGTCGATGGTTACAATGCAATCCAACTAGGTTGGGGAGAGGCAAAGGATAAGAATACCTCGAAAGCATTGAAAGGGCACGTACAGAAAGCAGGTACCTCTGCCAAGAGAAAACTAGTAGAATTCACAGACTTCGAAGAGGAGCTGCAGTTGGGTCAAGTACTCACTGTTGATTTGTTCGAAGAAGGCGGCTTCGTTGATGTAGTCGGTACTTCTAAGGGTAAAGGTTTCCAAGGTGTTGTAAAGCGTCACGGCTTTGCGGGTGTGGGTCAAGCGACTCACGGTCAGCACAACCGTCTACGTGCACCAGGTTCGATTGGTGCGGGTTCAGATCCATCACGTGTATTCAAGGGTATGCGTATGGCTGGTCGCATGGGTGGCAAGCGTGCTAAAGTTCAGAACCTACAGGTTTTGAAAGTGGATGCAGAGAAAAACTTGCTCGTAGTTAAAGGTTCCGTTCCAGGAGCTAAGAATTCAACTGTAATTATTGAGAAGTAATGGAATTCAAGGTAGTAGATATCAACGGTAAAGAAACCGGCAAAAGCGTTAAGT
Source organism: Schleiferiaceae bacterium (assembly GCA_049631665.1). Lineage (GTDB taxonomy): Bacteria > Bacteroidota > Bacteroidia > Flavobacteriales > Schleiferiaceae > UBA10364. The sequence goes on along the minus strand of JBNAAX010000005.1, from coordinate 3,502 downwards.
TAAACGCTTCTGTATTTGGCATCGAGCCGAATGAGCACAGCATTTACTTGGACGTAAAACAGTTCTTGGCGAATGCTCGTCAGGGAACTCACAAGTCTAAGGAAAGAGGCGAGATCAACCGTACGACTAAAAAGCACCACAAGCAGAAAGGTACTGGTGGCGCTCGTGCAGGTTCTATGCGTTCTCCTATCCAGCGTGGTGGTGGTACTGTATTCGGTCCACGTCCTCGTAACTACGGCTTCAAGTTGAACAAGAAGGTGAAGCAATTGGCTCGCCGTTCAGCACTTTCGATGAAGGCTAAGGGTGATGCTCTTACTGTAGTGGAGAACTTTACGTTCGAAGCTCCAAAGACAAAGTCATTCTTGTCAGTGCTTAGTGCACTGGGTCTCAACGAGAAAAAGTCACTGTTCGTAGTAGGTGATTACGATAAAAATGTATATTTGTCATCCCGCAATTTAACAGGGGTTAAAGTTGTAAACTGCTCAGAATTAAGTACTTACGATATTATGAATGCTTCAGCAGTAGTGATGTCAGAGGGCGCAGTTGAGAAAGTGACAGCTATTTTAAGCTAATTGAGCTATGAGTATTCTGATTAAACCAATCATTACAGAGAAAGCAACCGCACAAAGCGAAGACTTAAATGTGTACGCTTTTGAGGTAGCTCGTTCTGCTAATAAAGTTGAAATTAAGAAAGCCGTGGAGGAGTTCTACGGTGTTAATGTTGAAACCGTTCGCACTGCGATTGTGCCTGCTAAGTTCCAGACAAAGTATACAAAAGCTGGTTTGGTACGTGGTAGAAAGCCTGCTTACAAAAAAGCCTTAGTGAAGGTAGTAAGCGGTGAAACAATCGATCTATACGGTAATATTTAAATCCAATGGGTGTAAAGAAATTAAAACCGATTACTCCTGGGCAGCGTTTCCGCGTGGTCAATGACTTTGAGCAAGTTACGGCAGCGAAACCTGAGAAGAGCCTTGTAAAAGGTAAAACCAAGAGTGGTGGCCGTAACAACCAAGGACGCATGACTATGCGTTATGTTGGTGGTGGTCACAAGCAAAAAGTTCGTTCAGTAGACTTTAAGCGCGACAAGTTTGGCGTGCCTGCTACTGTAAAAGCAATTGAGTACGATCCACTACGTTCAGCGTACCTGATGTTATTGGTATACGCTGATGGTGAGAAGCGTTACTCTGTTGCTGTTAATGGTGTTAAAGTTGGTGATTCACTAGTTAGTGGTCAAGGCGCTGCTCCAGAAGTAGGTAACGCATTGTACCTCGCTGATATCCCACTAGGTACTATTATCTCTAACATTGAAATGCGTCCAGGTCAGGGAGCTATCATTGCTCGTTCTGCTGGTACTTTCGCGCAGCTTGTTGCTCGTGAGGGTAAGTATGCAATTGTGAAGTTGCCTTCAGGTGAGACTCGTATGATCCTCACTACTTGTATGGCTACTATCGGTACCGTAAGTAACTCGGAGCACATGCTTCAAGTTAGCGGTAAAGCTGGTCGTAGCAGATGGCAAGGTCGTCGTCCACGTGTTCGTGGTGTAGTTATGAACCCGGTTGATCACCCAATGGGTGGTGGTGAAGGCCGTGCGTCAGGGGGTCACCCACGTTCGCGCAACGGTATTCCTGCGAAGGGTTACAAAACTCGTGCGCCTAAGAAGGCTACTAATAAGTATATCATCGAACGTAGAAAGAAATAATCTGAAAGTATATGGCACGTTCGCTTAAAAAAGGACCTTATATCCACTACAAACTAGAGAAGAAAGTTCTAGCTAATGTGGAAAGTGGAAAGAACACAGTGATCAAAACTTGGTCACGCGCTTCAATGATTTCTCCGGATTTCGTTGGTCAGACAATTGGTGTTCACAATGGAAAAACATTTGTACCAGTATATGTGACTGAAAACATGGTAGGTCATAAACTGGGTGAATTTTCACCGACGCGTAACTTCCGCGGTCACGGTAAGAATAAGAAATAATAGAGATGGGAGCTAGAAAAAGACAAGCAGCTGAAGCGCTAAAGGCAGCGAAGAAAGCAATTGCGATTGCCAAGCTTAACGATTGCCCAACGTCTCCGCGTAAAATGCGTTTGGTTGCAGACCAGATCCGTGGCGTAGAGGTTGAGAAGGCATTGGCCATCTTGAAGTACAGTCCGAAGGAAGCTTCAATTCGTTTGGAAAAACTCTTGCTTAGCGCGATCGCGAACTGGCAAGCGAAAAACGAAGGAGCAAATCTAGAAGAGGCTGGGTTGGTAGTTAAAGAGATTAGTGTTGATGGAGGCCGTATGCTAAAGCGTATCCAGGCTGCTCCACAAGGTCGTGCGCACCGCATTCGCAAGCGTAGCAACCACGTGACATTAATCGTAGGTAGTAAAGAATCATAATCAGGGAAAGATGGGACAAAAAACCAACCCTATTGGCAATAGACTAGGTATCATCCGCGGCTGGGACAGCCAGTGGTATGGCGGTCGTAACTACGGCGAAAAAATCGCTGAGGATGCTAAGATTAGAAATTACTTGTACGCACGTCTAACTAAGGCGAGCATCAGTAGAATCATCATTGAGCGCACTCTGCGTCTTGTAACAGTTACTATTACAACTGCTCGTCCAGGTGTAATTATTGGTAAAGGTGGTCAAGAGGTAGACAAGTTGAAAGAAGAGTTGAAAAAACTGACTGGTAAGGAAGTTCAAATCAACATCTACGAGATTAAGCGTCCAGAACTAGATGCGAAGCTTGTAGCAGATTCAATTGCTCGTCAGATTGAAGGTCGTGTAAGCCACCGTCGTGCGATTAAAATGGCAATCAGCGCTGCAATGCGTATGGGTGCTGAGGGAATCAAAGTATTGATTTCTGGTCGTGTAAATGGTGCTGAGATGGCTCGTTCTGAGATGTACAAGGACGGTCGTACTCCATTGAGTACATTCCGTGCAGATATTGATTATCACTTGAGTGAAGCACACACGACTTACGGTCGTCTTGGTATCAAGGTGTGGATCATGAAAGGTGAAGTTTATGGTAAGCGTGATCTAAGCAACCAGCTAGGTACTACTAAGTCTGGTGGTGGCCGTGGTCGTGGAAAGCGCAACAACCGCAAATAATAGTAAGAGATGTTACAGCCAAAACGCACAAAGCATAGAAAGGTCTTCAAAGGCCGTATGAAAGGAAACGCTCAGCGTGGTGCTCAATTGACTTATGGTTCTTACGGACTAAAGTCTTTGGACTCTAAGTGGATCACTGCTCGTCAGATTGAGGCAGCTCGTATTGCAGCTACTCGTTACATGAAGCGTGAAGGTCAGATGTGGATTCGCATTTTCCCTGACAAGCCAATCACGAAGAAACCACTAGAGGTACGTATGGGTAAAGGTAAAGGTGGTGTAGAATACTACGCTGCAGTTGTTAAACCAGGTCGTATCATGTTTGAGATGGACGGTATTCCACTAGAAGTAGCTCAAGAGGCATTGCGCCTTGCAGCTCAAAAGCTTCCGGTACGTACCAAGTTTGTA
>JBNAAX010000004.1:0-54027 GCA_049631665.1 Schleiferiaceae bacterium | reverse complement strand
CGCCAGTTATAAAAAGTGAAGCGGTGTATTAACGAGCTGCCCCTTCCGCGCTCGACATGCTTACATCAACCTTCGGCCTGCTGTCAAAACCAGTCGACCCCGATGTTGGGGGCAAAGATAAGCACATTCTATGCCAATATTCAGCACAGTTGGACTAACTTGGTGCGTATGAAAATCGGCTTATTACGTGAGGGTAAAATCCCTATCGATAGAAGAGTACCGCTGACGCCTAAACAAGCGGTAGAGTTGCAAGAAAGATTTGGTGTAGTCGTTGTGGCACAGTCCAGCGATATACGAGCATTTAGCGACAGTGAATACGCAAAAGCAGGTATTGAGGTTGTAGATTCTGTAGATGATTGTGATGTTTTATTGGGGGTGAAAGAGGTCCCAATACAGCAATTAATTCCAGGAAAGACCTACTTCTTTTTCTCCCATACCTACAAAAGACAACCCTACAATGCGAAGTTGTTAAAGGCCTGTGTGGAACGCAACGTTCGTCTGATTGATTACGAGTTGCTCACTAAAAACAGTGCCCGTGTGGTCGCCTTCGGCAGATTCGCAGGTCTCGTAGGTGCTTACAATGGCTTGCGCGGCTGGGGTGAGAAATATGGGCAATACACATTGAAGCCAGCTCACGAGTGCAAGGACATGGAAGAAATGTTTGCCCAGCTTCAAGGAATTGATTGGCCTTCAGATGTACGCATCCTACTGACGGGTAAAGGCCGCGTGGCGGGTGGCGCAGCAGAGACATTAAAAGCTTCCGGGATTCCACAGATTTCACCGAGTGAGGTTTCGCGTTACGAAGGATGTTTCTGGAGCCAATTGGACGTTGAAGAGTACTATAAAACCAACGACGGACGACCTTTTGACCGCAAAGAATTGTTCGCAGACCCAAGTGGATTTAAAAGCAACTTCATGCAGTATGCGCCTTTTGCCAAGCTGTATATAGCAGGGCATTATTACGACAGCCGCGCCCCATATATTTTTACAAGAGAGGATGCCAAGCAGCTTGATTTTGCCATCACCTATGTATCTGACATCAGCTGTGATATTGATGGTCCCGTTGCTTCTACATTACGCGCTTCAACCATAGACGATCCATTCTACGGCTATTTGGCCCAAGCGGAAAAAGAGGTAGATCACAACCACCCCGAAGCGATCGGAGTTATGGCTGTAGATAATTTGCCTTGTGAGTTGCCTAGAGACGCTTCGCTGAGCTTCGGTAGTGATTTGATGGAGCATGTGATTCCGGCGCTGTTTAACGGCGACGCTGAGGGAGTGCTAGCTAGAGCCACAGAGTGTGCTGAGGGAGCGCTTACCTCAGACTTTATGTATCTTCAAGACTACATAGACCAGGCTTAAATGTCAAAAAAGAGTGCATTACATATCGCCAAGGGGGTGGAAGACGCTCCGTTTATCAATCCCAAATGGAGGGGAGCAAAGAGACTCAAGCAGGACACAGAAAGTCTTGCAGAAGCAGTTCTCCAAGGGGATATAACCGCACTTTCTGTAGCCATTACCATTGCTGAAAGTACCTCGCCTGAGGATGAATTCAGGTGCAGAGCACTTATGAACCGTTTACATCCTGAAAGCGGTGGCGCATTCCGTATTGGTATAAGTGGCGTTCCCGGAGTTGGGAAAAGTACCTTTCTGGAAGCCTACTGTTCATTTTTGCTCAATCATGATCCTGATGCACGGATTGCTGTACTAGCTGTAGATCCTTCAAGCGAGTGGAGCAAGGGGAGTATTCTTGGCGATAAGACCAGGATGGAATCTATTGGCAAAAGCAACCGGGTATTCATTCGTCCCTCTGCCTCTGGTGGCCGATTGGGAGGTGTTGCAAGAAGTACATTCGAAGCAGTGACCTTGTGTGAAGCAGCAGGTTTCAATTTCATTTTCGTTGAAACTGTTGGTGTGGGCCAAAGTGAGACGGTGGTAAGCAAACTGACGGACTGTTTTCTTTTTCTCGCGATGCCCGGAACCGGTGACGAATTGCAGGGAATAAAGAAGGGTATTATGGAAATGGCGGATGTGATTGCTTTGAATAAGTGTGATGGTGACCGAATACAACAAGCCGAACAAAGCGCTATTGAACTGCAAGGAGCGCTGCAGCTGATGACCAGAACTCAAGATCATTGGCAGCCGCCTGTCCTGCAAATTAGCGCCTTACATGCCACGGGCATGGAGGATATGTGGTCTGCCCTAGACCGATTCCAGCGTCACGGTCAACTCAACGGCTGGATGGATAAACGACGTAGCGCGCAACAGGAGTATTGGTTCAAATCGACTGTTGGCGACCTGCTATTCGAGCGAATGAGCGCAAAAGAAAATTGGGGTAAAGAGCGAGACGACTTATTAGCCCAAATCGCTAAAGGCAAAGTGAGCCCTTTTGAGGCGAGTCGACTCCTTATGGATAAAATATTGGCTTAGAACGAGCGGGCCGCTTCATGCTTGATCAAGAGAATAGCCGCTTTCGTAGGGAAGATTTCTGCAGCCATTTCAGCATTAATCAGCTCTTTGGCTAGGTCAGCTGCCGTGGCATCTGCACCCAAGGTACCAGCTACCTTATTGATGATGCTAATCACTTGACTTTTCGCGCTGACAACGTGGTTCCACGCCTCGTCACTAACATATACTTGTTGCGTGATGTTGTAATCAAATTCTTGACGAACAGCTTCAACCAATGCTTTGCGGTATTGCCCGATAGTCATGCTGCCTGGCTTAACTCTGATGACCAAGTGATTGGGAGTAACGCGCTCTAAGAGCATAATGATGCGCTCGAATGCTTGCATGCGTAACGGAAGCGATTTTTTCTGCAAGTCTTTTCTAAGATAGAAGGCACGACGCTTCTCCTCGTTGTCCACGAAATTGGACAAGAGTAAATAGGTTAGAAGCAGCATTAGTGCCGCTGGAAAAGTATACTTGAGAATTTCAACAAATGCTTCCATGAAAGTATGTTAAGGGTAACAAATATCGTTATTTTTGCGGTCCCACCATAGTAATTTAGAAATGAAAGCATTATCGCAACGCGCCCAAGAGATGGGTTTGCCGATGACTATCGAAATGGCCAAAAAGGCTAGAGAATTGAGCGCTACTGGAAAACAGGTGATTAGCCTATCCCTAGGAGAGCCAGATTTTGATACTCCAGATTTCATTAAAGAGTCTGCTAATGAGGCAATGGCGCAAAATTATACGCATTACATGCCTGTTCCAGGATTCGCTGATTTACGCGAATCCATTGCAGCTAAGTTCAAAAGAGATAATAATCTCGAGTACAGCGCGGACCAGATTGTAGTGAGTACAGGCGCTAAGCAGAGTTTGTTGAATGTGTTCCTAACGCTAGTAAACCCAGGTGATGAGGTAATTATTCCTGCGCCGTATTGGGTGAGCTACATGGATCAGGCAAAGTATTGTGGCGGTGAGGTGAAAGTGCTGCCGACATCGAAAGAAAGTGGATTCAAGATTACTGCAGCGCAGTTAGAATCGGCCATAACTGAGAAGTCGAAAGTGTTGATTTTCTCTTCTCCAAACAACCCTTGTGGTGCAATTTACAGTGGCGAGGAACTGGAGGCTATTGCCAAGGTAGTAGCTAAACACCCGAACCTGCATATCATTTCTGACGAGATCTATGAACTGTTGAACTATGGTGAGATTGACCATGTAAGTATTGCAAGTTTCCCAGAGGTTTACAACCAAACAATTACGGTTAATGGTTTGTCGAAAGGGTTTGCAATGACGGGATGGCGTATTGGTTACATTGGTGCTCCAGAGTGGATTGCCAAGGCATGTACTAAATTCCAATCGAACTTTACCTCAGGGACAAACTCAGTGGCTCAGCGCGCTTGTAAAGCGGCTGTAGAGGCAGATCCTGCTTCTGTTAAGTACATGGTAGATACATTCGCTTCTCGTAGAGAAAAGATGGTAGGTTGGATAAACGAGATTCCAGGTTTTGAATTGGACACTCCTCCAGGTGCATTTTATGTATTCCCTCGTGTGGCGGATCTATTGGGTAAAAAATTCAATGGTCAAGTACTGAACACGTCGTTGGATCTTAGCATGTATCTATTGGAAGAAGGCTTGGTGAGTACAGTTCCGGGTGATGCTTTTGGTTTACCAGGATACATCAGATTTTCTTACGCGGCTGCAGAGGCTGATTTGCAAGAGGCTGTACGTCGTGTGAAGGCGGCTGTTGCGCAGCTCGAAGATTAATTAGACGGGTCATGAAAATTGAAGTTGCCAACGGCGAGATTATCGATAAGCATACCATTTTGGTGATTAAAAGTGAGCGTATCTCAGATGCTGGGAAGCTTGCGGATATTCACCGTGAAATGGAAGCGCTTGCTGAAGGTGTGAAATTCGTTTACAACAGTGTAGACGATGCTTCTACCGTTCATGATCTTGCCGAGAAGCTCAAGGCGATTAACGAGCAGTTGTGGGATGTAGAGGACCAGCTCCGTATACTTGAATCGAATCAAGACTTTGGAGAAGATTTCGTGAATAAGGCAAGAAGCGTATACTTCCTGAATGATGAACGGGCAGCTTTGAAGAGAGCGGTTAATGTTTTAACAGGCAGCACCATCGTTGAAGCCAAATCCTACGTTGACTATACGGTTCGAGGTTCGGATTCCGAAGAATAGTGTAACTTCGATATAAGAATCTTCTTGTTTTGAGTTTCAAACAACGTTTCAATGCCTTACGAGAGCAGGTGAATATTCGCCTGTACGACAGCCGCGATTTTGTGTTAGCGGCATTGTCTAGACTTTCTTTCCTCGTTGCCTTAAGTACCATTGTATCTTTGATCATCTTTCACGGTTATCAACTCACGGAAGAACAGAACCAAACTATTGGTTTGATCGTCAGAGCTTCGATAGGCTACTATCTAGTAAAGTTCATTATCGAAATTATTTACGATTTCCACCCATGGGCATTTATAAAAGCGAGGCGCTGGGAGGCCATACTTATGGTTTTCTTGCTCATAGACATACTTACGATAAATCTGCAGGGAGTGGAGTTGCTGAGCTTGCTCGGGGATGCCATTGGAGTAAGTAGTCTTCAAAGCGGATTTGTTCTGCTCTTGCAGTTTTACGTGATGATTATTGTCTTCTTGGAATTTGGGAAGGTTGGGGAGCGCTTGCCTGATTTTAATTTGAGTCCACCGTCCCTGTTAATCATCAGTTTTATCATCCTCATCGCCTTAGGTACGACGCTTTTGATGCTCCCAGAGATGACTGCTGGAGCTGAGGCTTTAGACTTTGTTACCGCTCTATTTACGAGCATTAGTGCAAGCTGCGTTACCGGTTTAAGTTTGATTGACATCTCCACCGTGCTTTCATTCAAAGGACAAATTATCGTGATGATATTGATGCAATTAGGAGGTTTGAATATCATCTCTTTTGCAGCTTTATTCGCCATTCTTCGTGGCGGTTTCGGTATGCGTCAACAGAACTTCATGAGTGAAAATCTCGGCGAGAGCATGCAGCAGAGCGGCAAACTTGTTGGCGCTATTTTCAGATTGACATTGACCATCGAATTACTCGGTGCCGTAGCCTTAGGTCTTGTGTGGTTCCCGCATTTTGATTCATTGGGCAACACGATGTTCCACAGCATCTTCCACAGTATTAGTGCTTTTAATAATGCCGGATTCTCCTTGTTCTCAGATTCGCTCGCTACCCCTGGAGCCGCTCATTTACCAAACGTGCATTGGATTATCGCGGTGCTGATTATTCTTGGAGGTATCGGTTTTGGAACTTTATCCGACGTACTTGCACAACCTTGGCGCAAACAGTCGGTTGTTAGGAGCTGGCGTGGTCTTCGCTTGGGCACAAAAATAGGCCTATCTGTCGCGGGTATACTGTTAGTAGTAGGTGGTGCTGTCTTTGCGCTGACCTTGACCTTTGACGGCAATGTTGGAATCCACCTGTCCCATAGCTTCTTTCAGAGCATAACTGCGCGAACTGCGGGGTTTAATAGTATTGATATCGGCGCTATGGCAATGCCAGCACTGTTGATGTTGATTTTCCTCATGTTTATTGGAGGTGGTTCAGGTTCTACAGCCGGTGGTATTAAAACGAGTACGTTCGCACTCGTTTTCTTGAGTGCAGTTGCCACTATTCGTGGCAAGAAGGACATCAATCTCTACAAGAATAAAATTCCTTGGGAGTTGATGAATAGAGCTTTTGCGGTCTTCTTGTTCGCCATTGTATTTATTTTTCTAGGCATATTCACCTTGACCATATTGGAGCCGGAGATGGCCTTTGTGGAATTGGCTTTTGAACAAGTGAGTGCCTTTTGTACAGTGGGTTTAAGTACGGGTATTACCGCAGATCTATCCTTTGGTAGTAAAGTGGTGATCATGCTCAGCATGCTTGTAGGTAGGGTAGGGACCTTAACGTTGGCATTCGCACTGAGTGGCGCACGTTCAGACTCTAATGCCTTCACTTATCCTAAGGGCAACATGCACGTCGGCTAATAAAAGAGCCGCTCCCTGAAAAAGAAAGCGGCTTCCCTGAGGACTGTTTCCCCATTAATTCTTGTCTTGGAAGTCTAGGTTCTTAAGCCCAATGAATTTCAGGAATTTCTTTCCATTGATTTTCAAAGTCTCTTTAACTCCAGTAGCGAGTTTCTTCGATGCTGCATCGTCCGGTCTTGAGACAAATTTAGAATCGCGATAGCTCACTCCTTCCTCAGGTTTCGTGTAGAAGTAGGTGTAGAAGCTTTTTCTGCTCTCTCCTTCAGGAATATTGATTTTACGATACCCGTGCGGGCTATTGTCGTCAGTGTAGAAAATTACTGCGGTATTGAAAGTCGGGGGGACTTTCACGATACACTCTGTCATTTCTTTATTCCATAATTCAAGATCACCACCGTATTCTGGTTTCCAATTCTTATTGAGGTAGACCAATAGGTTAATACGACGCCACAGTCCCAATTTCGGGTTCATGTTCACATCGATATGAATGTCCACATAGGAGCCATTTTTACCTTGGTGAACACCAGAGCCCAAGGCGTCTCTGGTTGTGTGCAATCCCTCAATACCCGTGATTCTTGAGAGTTGAGCGTACCATTCTTCGGACGATACGGCCTCACGAATTTTTGCAAACGAAGGGTGCCAGCGTTCGAAGTGGTAATCTTCGCTCTTATCCTCGTTAAGGCTTTTACGTTTAACGTTGAGGTCTTGAATGGACGGGAAGTTTTCGAACAGATCGTTGGCGACTTCTTCCGTAAAGAAGTTTTCCATCACCAAATACTTACAAGGTTGTGCATTCGTGTACGAGGCGTTCAATGCCTCGGCAAGCTCTGCCTTTAAGTACGCGTCTTGAATAATTCCTTGTGCCATAATTCGTTCGATTTGAATCCAAATATAAGTGTAGCCCTATTACTTGCGAGCGACATTTGTCAGTTTTCCATAAACCACCCTGAAAATAGAGGGTAGAAGTCGTTTGAAAGGCACTGCGAATCGCTCGTATCTGCCAATAATGACTTGCTTAGGCGGATTAGTTTTCTGAGTTTTTCTCAGGAATTTTCGGGCCAATTCTTCAGGCGACATCCCCTTTTCCTGGGCCACACTATTTTTACCAATAGGGGTGCCGTCAGGACCTAGGCTACTTAAGGTAACTGCGGTATTGATGAATCCAGGACTGAGTATTCCAGCATGAACCCCTGATCCTTCCAATTCGTATTGTAGCGATTCAAAGTAACCGGCCACAGCGAATTTACTCGCAGCGTAGGCTGCCAGTTTCGGACTGCCGAAGTACGCAAGAATACTAGCTACGCTCCAGATTTCTCCGCTACGGCGTTCGAGCATGGTCGGCAATACTGCCTTGGTTAGTGCGACTGAGGCCCAGAAGTTTACTTCTAAGACTCTTCGTTCTACCTGAAAATCCATGTCTTCAACACGTCCTAAATGGCCTATACCGCCATTGTTTACGAGTATGTCGATACGACCCTTGAAGGCGAGTGCTTCTTGGGTCCATTGCGATGCATTCTCGTGCTTGCTGAGGTCGAGTGGAAGAACCATACACGTATCAGGTTGCCTAAGACTGTCTTTTACGGCCAATAACAACTCTTCTCTACGTGCTGATATAATGGTGAAGGCGCCGGCATTTGAATAAGCCTCTGCAAGCGCACGGCCTATGCCGCTGCTCGCTCCAGTGATCCAAACAACCTTACCTTCAAATGACTTCATTATCTATTTCTTCTTGGTGCGCCTTTAAATTTAGAACTTCCTTTTGATTTGCTCTTGGAAGATTTACGCTTGCCTCTATCGAATCTGTCTTCACCTATTCTTTTTCTTCTTGGACGATCTTCGCGAGACTCTAAGCGATCACCGAAATCGCGGCCAAAGCGGTTTGATCCACCTTCATCACGACGTTCGCGACGCTCATATCCTCCGCGATCTTCACGGCGACCTCGGCTTTCAAATCCTCCACGGTCGTCTCTGCGGCCACGACCACCGCGATCGTCTCTACGACCGCCGCGGTCTCTACCACCACGTCCGTCTCTGCGTCCACCATAGCCACTGCGTGAGCTGCTTCGTTGTGGCGCGCTTCCTCCTTCTTCGAAATAGGCATTAATGGTATAAGAACCCGTTTTAGAACCCGACAAACGTGCAGCTATATCTGCAGCATAACGCTCTTCGACATCGATGCGAGAGAACGTCTTGTCCATATCGATTTTACCGATGCGCACTTTCGTGCCTTCCATGACGTCGTTGATCACACCCATCAATCGCGAAGGGTTAACTTTTTGACGGTAACCAAGGTCGATAACGATGGTTTTAAATCCTTCTTCGCTTCCAGTTTTAGAATCCCTACGTCCGTGATCTTTAACCTTCTTCGCAGTTTCGTTGATATTGCGTGCGCCGCGGTAACGGCTGAGAATGGTGCTCACCTCGTGACCTAAGAAACGCTCGATGAGGTCTGCCTTGCTCAAATGAGCGAGCTTGTCCATGGCCTCCTCCACTAGGGTAGGGTCCAATTCATAGGCATGATCCATCGTTTCAAGCTCATTGATTGCTTGACGCATTTTAACCTCACAGATATCTTCTCCAGACGGCACTAATTTCGTTTCGAAACTCTTACCTATGATTCGTTCGAGATTTTTCACCTTGCGCATGTTGCGTCCGTGTGTAATTACAAGAGAGATACCACTAGCTCCGGCACGACCAGTACGACCTGAACGGTGAACATATACCTCAGGATCGTCTGGAATATTCACGTTGATTACGTGGGTTAAGTCATTCACGTCAATACCACGGGCAGCCACGTCAGTAGCTACCATTACATTGAGTGATTTGTTTCTAAAACGCTTCATAACGTCATCGCGTTGCGCTTGGCTCAAATCACCATGAATAGCTTCAGCACGGTAACCGTCATTGACTAATTTCTCGGCTATGCTTTGCGTTTCTCTGCGGGTACGACAAAAGACAATACCGTACATGTCCGGGTTAAAGTCGAGAATACGACGCATGGCCTCATAGCTGTTCTTCGAACTTACTACATACAACTCGTGCTCAACATTAGACGCGCTGATGTTGCGTTTTCCCGCAGAAATCTCTTTTGGCTCCTTAAGGTATTTCTTGGTCAGATGCTTCATTCCCTCAGGCATAGTTGCTGAGAAACAAAGCGTCTGCTTGTATTCAGGGGTATTGGCTAGAATGGCGTCCAATTCATCTTGGAACCCCATACTTAGCATTTCGTCTGCTTCGTCAAGTACAAGAAATTGTACATCTTCAATACGAAGCTTACGACGGTTTATAAGATCCAAAGTACGGCCGGGTGTACCCACAACAATCTGAGGTCTGGCTTGAAGCTCTTTGATCTGTTTAGATATTGGTGAACCACCATAAACTGCTGCCACCTTTACATCCATAAACTTCGCGTACGATTCGATGTCTTTGGCGATCTGCAAACAAAGCTCGCGCGTTGGTGCGAGAACAATAGCTTGAACGTGCTGAACGTCTTCGTCAAGTTGATGGAGGATAGGCAGAGAGAACGCTGCCGTTTTACCTGTACCTGTTTGTGCGAATGCAATGAGGTCGGTTGGTTCTTCGAGCAAATGTTCAATGCTCATTTTCTGAATAGGAGTCGGTTCTACGAATCCTAAAGCTTCTACACCGCGAATGATATCGGGATGCAGACCGCTGTCCTTGTACGTTTCCATAAAGTTGGCCCAAGGGGCCTTTAAAAATTGCCCAGTTCCGCTGGGTGCGCCTACTTGAGTGTCAGCGCTTCCTTTCAATTTTTAGCCTACATGGAAGATGGTCACCCGTGATAATCAGGCGCAAAAGTACGTATAATAAAATTGGGATGCTTCAAAGACCCGCTTCGTCGCTGTGGTCATAAGGATTTAAATTTATTTTAGTTTGGGTTGTGGAATAAATAGAAGGGCTTATATTTGCACCCCCGAAGAATAACGGGTTAATAGAAGTAGTTATGAAGCGTACATTTCAACCTAGCAATAGAAAACGTAGAAACAAGCACGGATTCCGTTTAAGAATGGAAAGCACCGATGGCCGTAAAGTATTGGCGTCTCGTCGCTCTAAAGGTCGTAAGCGTTTGACTGTTAGTGATAAAGGAAACTATAAAGGTTAAGATGTTCAAAACCTTTTGATAATATATAGGTGTTGCTATTCGCAACACCTTTTTTTTGGCCTCACGGCGCCTAAATTTGCACAAATCTTAAGTTCATGCCGAAAGATACTTCCATCAAGCACGTCTTAATAATCGGATCTGGTCCTATCGTTATTGGCCAAGCATGTGAGTTCGATTATTCTGGATCACAAGCCTCACGCTCCTTGAGAGAAGAAGGCATCATTGTTACCCTCATTAATTCCAACCCAGCAACCATCATGACGGATGAGGTTGTTGCTGATAACATTTACCTCAAACCACTTACTGTGGAGAGCATTGAGGATATTTTGAAGACACATCCCGATATCGATGTAGTTCTTCCTACCATGGGTGGACAAACTGCGTTGAACCTTTGTATCGAAGCCGATAAGCAGGGTATTTGGGAGGATAATGGCGTGAAGATTATTGGTGTCGATATTGATGCCATTAACATTACCGAGGATAGAGACGAGTTCCGCAAATTGATGGAGGAGATTGATGTGCCTATGGCACCGTCTCGTATCGCAAAGAGCTTCTTACGCGGGAAGGAAACTGCCCAGGAGTTTGGCTTTCCACTTTGTGTGCGTGCCTCATTTACCCTTGGTGGTGCGGGTGCCACGTTTGTGCATACCGAAGATGAATTTGATACAGCCCTCAGCCGTGGACTAGAGATTAGTCCTATCCACGAAGTAATGATTGATAAGGCCCTACTCGGATGGAAGGAGTATGAGCTGGAGTTGCTTCGCGATAAAAACGACAACATTATTATCATCTGTTCTATTGAGAACATGGATCCAATGGGTATCCACACGGGTGATTCAATTACCGTTGCTCCTGCAATGACGTTAAGCGATACCACGTACCAAAAGATGCGTGATATGGCGATTAAAATGATGCGTAGCATTGGAACATTCGCAGGTGGTTGTAACGTGCAGTTCGCAGTGAGCCCTGATGAAAACGAGGATATCGTTGCTATTGAGATCAACCCTCGTGTGAGCCGCTCGTCAGCATTGGCATCGAAAGCGACGGGATACCCTATCGCAAAGATTGCAGCCAAGATGGCTATTGGTTACACCTTGGATGAGCTGATGAATCAGATCACCAAAACGACGACAGCATACTTTGAGCCTACCTTGGATTATGTGATCGTAAAGATCCCTCGTTGGAACTTTGAAAAATTCGAAGGCGCAGATACGCGACTAGGCATTCAGATGAAAGCCGTAGGGGAGGTTATGGGAATTGGCCGCAGCTTCCAAGAAGCCTTGCATAAAGCGGCGCAATCGCTCGAAATCAAGCGCAATGGCTTGGGTGCCGACGGTAAAGGACTGACCGATCAGGACACCATCTTGCACAAACTAGAGCACGCTTCATCGGACCGTTTGTTCGTCATCTATGATGCGATCCAAATGGGTATCCCACTGCGCACGATCTTCGACATCACGAAGATTGACATGTGGTTCTTGAAGGAGATTGAAGATCTCGCGAAAGTCCAAGCGCGTATTGAAAAGCACAGCCTTGAGAGTCTGCCGAAGGATTTGATCCAAGAGGCGAAGATGAAAGGTTTTGCCGATCGTCAGATTGCACACATGGTTCGTGCCCTCGAAAGCGAGGTACACCAAAAGAGAACAGATCTCGGCATTAAGCGTGTATGGAAGCTTGTAGATACTTGTGCTGCAGAGTTCCCAGCGCAGACGCCATATTACTATTCTACCTTCGAGATGCCTTACGTGACTGCGGATGGCGTGGAGATCATTGAAAACGAAAGTGAGGTAACCGACCGCGAGAAAATCATCGTTTTAGGTTCGGGACCTAACCGCATTGGTCAGGGTATTGAATTTGATTACAGCTGTGTACACGGTGTTTTGAGTGCCCGCGAAGAAGGCTACGAAACCATCATGATCAACTGTAACCCGGAGACGGTGAGTACAGACTTTGATACTGCAGATAAGTTGTACTTCGAGCCGGTATTCTGGGAACATATTTATGATATCATTCTTCACGAGAAGCCTCGCGGTGTGATCGTTCAGTTGGGCGGTCAGACGGCATTGAAATTGGCTGAGAAGATGAGCCGTTACGGCATCGAAATTATCGGTACTTCTTCCGAAGCCTTGGATTTGGCAGAAGATAGGGGCCGATTCTCAACGCTGCTAAAAGACATCAACATCCCATATCCGAAATTTGATGTGGCTACAAACGCTGATGAGGCTTTAGATATTTCTGACGAACTAGGCTTCCCAATCTTGGTGCGTCCGTCGTACGTATTGGGTGGTCAAGGGATGAAGATTGTCATTAATAAGGAGGAGCTGGAGCGCCACGTGATTAACCTCTTCAAGGAGTTTGAAGGCAACCGCGTACTTCTTGACCATTATTTGGATGGGGCCATTGAAGCAGAGGCCGATGCCATTTGTGATGGTGAAGATGCCTACATCATCGGAATTATGGAGCACATTGAGCCGTGTGGTATTCACTCGGGCGATAGCTCCGCAGTATTGCCGCCGTTTAATCTCGGACCGCTCGTTATGGAGCAAATCAAGGAGCATACCATCAACATTGCGAAGGCGCTAGACACCAAAGGGCTGATCAACATTCAGTTCGCCATCAAAGACGATATTGTGTATATCATCGAGGCCAACCCTCGTGCATCGCGTACCGTACCGTTTATCTGTAAGGCATATGGTGAGCCGTATGTGAATTACGCCACGAAAGTGATGTTGGGTACGAAGAAGGTGAAAGACTTTGATTTCAATCCACAGATGGAAGGTTTCGCTATCAAGATTCCTGTATTCTCGTTTAGTAAATTCCCGAACGTGAACAAGAAGCTTGGACCAGAAATGAAGTCTACAGGTGAGGAGATCCGATTCATCAAGGATTTGAAAGATCCAGTATTTAAGAAATTACATAGCGAGCGCAGCTTGTATTTGAGCCGCTAACGTTAACAGAAGTTTTGAAATCCCGGCGCCATCGGCGCCGGGATTCTTTTTTATCTTGGAAAAAATTTCGCTGCGTGTTTAGATTCATAGCACTAACTATCCTTGCTTATTTCATCTTCCGAGGGCTCGACAGATTCTTTGGTGGTGCTCCCGCACCTCGCAAAAGAGGCAGTCGCCCTTCCAGCGGAACTCGCGAGAAGCGTAGTAGTGTGAAAAAAGATGTGGGTGAATACATCGACTACGAGGAGGTGAAAGAAGATAAGTAGCCTTGAAACTAGGAATCATCACATATTATTGGCCTCCTGCAGGCGGACCCGGTGTTCAGCGTTGGTTGAAGCTCAGCAAATACCTCGCTCGCGAAGGCGTTGAGCTGTTTGTTGTTACTGTGGATGCGGACAAGGCAACCTATCCTTTGCGCGATGAAGGCTTGCAAGCCGATGTGGCCGATGGTATTACCGTTATTCGCACTGGAACCAGTGAAAAGTTTGGCGCCTACAAGAAGGTGACCGGTAAAAAACAAGTGCCTTTTAGCGGATTTAGTGGCGAGGATGCCAAGGTGAGTATGCTGCAGAAGATCGCTCGATTTGTTCGTGGCAATTTCTTCGTTCCCGACGCTCGTAAAGGTTGGAACAACCATGCCTATCGGGCTGCAGAGCAAATCATGTTGCAACACCATGTGAGGCATTGGATTACGACTTCTCCACCGCACAGTACCCAGCTGGTTGGATTGAAGTTGAAGAAGAATCACGGCATCCATTGGACCGCTGATTTTCGCGATCCGTGGACGGATATCTATTACTACCGCAAATTCTACCCTACAGCCCATACTCGTGCCTACGAGCGTGGATTAGAACGAAAGGTGTTCTCTACTTGCGATGCTTTGTTGAGTGTTAGTCCTGCATGGAGCAAACTCTACCAAAGTAAAGGCGCAATGCCGGCGACTAAGGTGCACACAGTGACCAACGGTTTTGATGCGGAGGACTTCGCAGGCCAACAAGCAGATCGTCCAAAGGATTTCACCATCACCTATGCAGGTACCTTGGCTGCACAATATCCCGTGGCCGATTTTATAACTGCCTTGAATCAGCTCGATTTTCCGGTATTTCTGAAAGTAATAGGTTCTTGGGACGGATTGAGTAAGGAGCGTTTAGAACATGCTGCTGATCATGTACAGTTGGAGTTTGTGAAATATGTGCCAAAAAAGCAATTGAATGCCATGATGATGGCCAGTCATTTGTCGCTATTCTTGCTCCCGGAGGTAGAGAGTGCAAAAGGGCATATTCCTGGGAAGCTCTTTGACTATCTAGGTGCCGGAAATCCTATTTTGGGATTGGGTCCAGTGGATGGCGATGCAGCAGGGATCATTCGTGATGCTCAGGCAGGGGAGGTATTCAGCTATGGAAATACAGCAGGAATCGTTGCCTTCATCAAATCTCACAGGCAGCAAAGTCCAAGGTTGGACACAGGGCTTACGGCTCCTTATGAAAGAAGTGTTCAAGCCAAGGCTGTGTTAAAGGCTGTGTTTGGCAACTAGGAAAAATAGAACCCACAAAAAAAGCCACCCGCGCAGCGGGTGGCTTTTTTATTTATCTCAAGAAAAACTAAGCTTAATTTTCTTTGTAGGCCGACCATCCGAAGTAGGCGATTAGAAGCAAAAGCAGGCCTGATCCAGCCATATTTACCTTTTGACCGGCATAGAATGACTTTGGTTTGAATTCAAATACGATTTCATGTCTTCCAGCAGGTACTTTCATGCCGCGCAAGGTGTAATTCACTCGAATGTGCTCTACAGGTTCACCATCGATGTAGGCTTGCCAGTCGTTGCCAGAACCTTCGTAGTAGATTTCCGAGAAGACCACAAAGGCATTTCCGCCTTCAAAACTGTACTCCATGTATTTTGGATCATAGCTCGTGAGCTTCACTTTGGCTGGAGCGAATGAGGCTGTATTCCCTAAATAGTCGCTGTAACGCGCATCCACAACTGCTGTTGTTTTTGGATTGAAACTAGAGAGCGCCGCCATTTCTGCGTCCGCATTCGCCACTACATTCACACTGTTTACCGACCAGGCATTTCCACAAGCATTCGGATTACGCTGGGCTTGTGGTTGGCCATTGGCACCCTGAGCGATGACGTATTTGGCATTCAGCATGCTGAAGCAGGCCATGTTTTGCTTGTTGAGTTGGTTATCTATGAGGTCTTGGTAGCGCTGGAGCTTGGCACCGTGATAACCACCAATGCTTTTGTGGTGGTAGCTGGTATAACTGTCATTGGTAAGACCTGCCATGCTGTTCCAAACGCGGAAGTGGGGGTCACTGTCTTGCAGGATCGCTTGGTTGGCTGCATTCGCTGCATATTGTTGCTCCCATTGGCGTTTTGATTGGAAGTCGTCCAATTCCAACTGATCGCGGTCAAAACCGTAGAGGTCCAATAAGGTGATCGCACCAACAACGGCAATGGCAGCTATTTGATTCAATTTCCCAATGTGCCATACGTACAAGGCTGCTGCAGTGAGTAAGCCAAAGATCAAAGAGCGCATTGCTGAGCTTGTGATGATTCCTTGACGGTCGCTAATTAGCTGATCGAGAGAAAAGCCTTGTTGTGTGAAGCTTGCGTCGCGTGCACCTTCCAGATTCATCGCATACGGCGCGATCAATCCAAAGAGGACCACGAACCCCGCAAATGTAGCTACTCCTCGAGTGAAGGCTTTCATTCTCGCTGCCTTATCAAGTCCTATCCAACTGTTCAGACCATAGATGCCGTAGAATGGGATAAGGAAGAAGAGTACTACCATCGCCATCGATGGTACACGGAATTTATTGTAAAGTGGCAGTGCGTCGAACAGGAGTTTATTGAAGGATTCAAAATTCGACCCCCAAGCCATAAATAGGAAGACGATACCTGAAGCTAGTACCCAATTTCTCATTGTTCCACCAACGGTAAACAGGGCGATACAGAAGAGGAAAAATACGCCTGCGCCCACATAGTAGGCGCCGTTACCCATGCTTTCTCCCGTCCACTTCATGAAGGCAGCGCCCATGTATTGATTGGCTTGTGCCTCGGCTTGACTGGCATTCATTCCTTGCTGACGGAAGGCGCGGACGAGCTGATCATAGGTTTCTGTGCCCATATCTGAGTAATCGACCATCATACCACCGCCAGCGGCATTTGGGATCACTAGAGCAACACTTTCATAAACGCCGCTGGACCAGGCCATCGCATAATCGAATGAAAGACCACCTTCGCCTTGGTTTTGGTTTTTATTGGTCAATTCTGAAATCCCACCACGCATACTTTCCTTCGTATACACCTGCGTTCCCCACATATTGGCGAGGTTAGGGCCGATGCTTAGAACTGCGGCTACTAGGAGCCACCCCGTAAGTTTAGCGAACTCTGGAAGCGCCTTTTCTCGTGCATATTTAATAAGGTAGGTGATCCAGATGATGCCCATGAATAAGCCGGCATAATAAGTGATCTGGAAGTGGTTTCTATGGATGCTAAGGCCCGCAAAAATGGCCATGAGAATCATTGCTTTCCAATTCTTCTTTTCAAAGATGAGCAGCAGCGCCATAATCATCAGAGGGATGAAAGCCGCAGTATTTACCTTGGCATTGTGACCTGCCGCGTAACCGATAATAAAGAAGCCAGAATATCCGTAGGCGAAGCCGCCAATGGTGCTGAGCCAGTGGTTTACCCCTAGACCTCTCAGTCCTATAAATCCTCCGATCATCAGATAGAAAATGATGTACGTAGAAGAGGTAGTGCCTCCAATAGCTTTTACCGCACCTGTTATGTATTGAAATATGTTGCCGCCGTATTTCGTAGAAATTTGTGCCGTGGGCATACCACTGAACATCGAGTTGGTCCAAAGGGGCTCTTCACCATTGGCCTCCCGGTAATCACGTATTTCTTTGCTTTTTGCATAGCCTAATTTAATATCGTCTTGGTCAAGAATATCGCCGCTGAGGTAAGCGGGGCTTAAAAAGGCTACATTCAAGCCTAGTAGAATTGCGATTGGAAGGATCCAAGTACGCAAAAGTGGCATCCATTGCTTCATAGTAGGTTGTGCTCGTTATTTGGACCTCCAAACTACCAAAACTTGTGGAATAATAAGGTGTCTTAACCTTGATAATCCCTCGATTAGGTGGTATTTTTCGGACCTAACACAACGCATTGATATGGCCCGCAAGATTAGCAAGGCAGAAATCGGTCAAATTTTAGAAGAAGGGTGTGACGAACGTGTGCACCTGATCGAAGATACCAACCGCAATAAATACCACCTCAATCCTGTAGAATACGAGACATTATTGCAGCGGGGCTCGTGTACCGCCAATTTGTTGACACCGCGCTCGCACGGTGTAGCTAAGGCCTTCTTGGGCAAGTACGACGAGCTCAACTATGAGAGTCTGCTCGAAAAACAAAGCAAGCGACTTATTGATTTGGTCGGTAGTGAGAACAACGAGCCGTTTGATATTTATTTCGGACCGTCCGGTTCGGATTTAGTCTACTATCCGCTGATGTTCCAGTTGATGTTGAACCCGAACAAGAAGCTCATCAATATTGTGAGCTGTCCAGAGGAATTGGGTTCTGGCTCAGGTTATGCATCTGAAACGCGCTTTTACGCGAACTTCAATCAGTTCGGTGAGAACATTGTGAAAGGTGATTTTGTAGACCCAGAGCACGTAAGTGAGGTTCATTACTTAGATGCTCGTGATTCTGAAGGAAATATCCTAGATCGAAGCAAAGCGGTTAAACAAATCATCGCAGCGAATAAAGAGGCTGCCGTAGTTGGTTCCTTGGTGTTTGGTTCAAAATCTGGGATCAAAGACGATCTTGATATCATTGATCCAAACGATGGTACCATGTGGGTGGTCGATTTGTGTCAATTCCGGGTAGATCCGAAGCTCATCCACGATTTACTTGAGAAAGATGTGATGATCATGCTTACCGGTTCTAAATTCTTCCAGGCTCCACCATTTTGTGCCGCAATGCTGGTTCCACGAAAATGGAGCGAGCGCTTGAAAGAAGTAGACGCCTCAATCATTGCGCCGTACGGAAAACTCTTTTCAGCCTACGATGTGCCTTGGTTCATGCAAAACATGCGCGAGTACTTACCGGAGAATGAAAACAAATCACTTCGCCTGCGTTGGGAGATTGCCTTGGATGAAATGGAGGCATATAGCTACTGGTCAACGCAGCAGACGGACGATATAATCACACGCTGGGCCACTGGCGTTATGGCTAGATTAGAAGATTCTGAGCACTTCAAATTAATGCCGGATCAGTTGAAGACGAATATGTCCATCATCAGTTTCCAAGTATGGGTTGGCGGTCGTGCATTGAATAACGCCGAATTAAAGGACCTGTTTAAGGCTATCGCCACTGCTACTCACGAAGGTTTCAAGGATGGTATAAACAAAGTATTCTTCGGACAGCCGGTTCAGTACGGTGACAAGAGTTTTATTCGCTTAGCTATTGGTGCGTACAGCGTTCGTTCTTTCTTGGAAGAGGATGCGATTGATTTGCACAACGATTACCGCGTGATTGAGATTATCGAAGACTACGCGAAAAAAATGTTTGGTTGATTTCGACCAAGGACATATCGAAAGTAATTGCCCAATCACAGGGGCAGGTGAATGAGCAGGACACGAGTCTAATCGTTGCTCACTTACCAGCGCTCAATGAAAGATTAGCCTTTCTGAGCGAATCATTTTCCAAGAGCACCTTGCATGCCATTGCAGTAAAGACGAATCCGCATCCTAAGATGTTAAAGTATCTCGTGGATTTAGGCTACGGTCTAGAGGCTGCTTCTATTGAAGAAGTGAACATGGCTATTGCAGCGGGGTGCCCAGTAGATAAAATCGTTTTTGACTCCCCAGTTAAAACACGCAATGAAATAGACTGTGTCGCAGGAATGACCGGTATGTTGGTCAATGTGAATTCCCTTGGTGAATTGGACCGATTCCCTTCAAACCCAACATGTATCTTAGGTATTCGCGTGAATCCTCAAGTACATACAGGGGCTCCGGAAATGTTTGATGTAAGTCGCAACGAAAGTAAGTTTGGCGTACCTGTTTCGAATGCTGGAGCCATTCTAGAGACCGCTTTAGCGCATCCAGTGCAAGCTTTGCACATGCACAGCGGTTCACAAATGAAAGATCTCGAGGTTCAGCGTCAAGCACTCATTTCCTTGAAGCAGTTAGCCGATCAGGTCAATGCAGTTGAACCCGGTAAAATACACACCTTAGACATCGGTGGTGGACTGCCGTCGGAGTTGCTTTCCGAATCTACGCGCATGGCAGAATATGGCGCCATAGTGCAAGAAATTTTTGCCGATTCTCAGTACCGACTAGTCACTGAATTTGGACAGTGGGTGCACGCTGAGGCTGGATTTGCACTTTCTCGTGTGGAGTATGTTCTGGACCAAAGTCGTGTATTTATTCACCTCGGTGCCGATTTCTTTATGCGTGATGCCTACACCAAGGCGCGACCATTCGCGTTGAATGTTTGGGATGATGACGGTACACAAATCAAGGGCCTTGACCACAATTTTGATGTTGCAGGTCCGCTGTGTTTTGCCGGCGATTATCTCGCCCATGGTGTAGCATTGCCTGCAGATACTACAGAGGGAAATTGGCTTAGTATAAGTAGTACAGGAGCCAATACGTATGCTTTGTGGTCCCGTCATTGCTCGAGAACTGTGCCGAAATGTATTGCATTTGATGGTGAGAAAACCACTATTTGGAGCGAACGTACTACAATCAATTATTAATCTTATTTTTGGAACACAAGTCGCGATAAATGAAAAAGATATTTTCACTCTTAATGGTCGTTCTTTCTACTGCAGCTTTTGCGCAAGTGATGACTGTTAGTGTTGATGACGACAGCTGGGAAGTATGTCCTACGGATGTAGTAAATGTGAATGTGAGTCGTTCAACTCCTTCGAACAATGCTGTTGCCATGAACGGATCCTCTACCTATTTGGAAATCCCTTATTCAACCTATACCTCATTTAGTACCTCAAGCTTTTCTGTAGAATTCTGGGTGAGCTTGAATTCGGCATCGCAGCTGACATATCTGGCTTACAATAGAAATTCTAATAATCAAGGTTGGGCTGTTTTTGTCTCTCAAAATGGTTATGTGGGCTTCGGAGCTTATGATAATGCTGGACAAAGCGATTTTGTACTTGGAAATATCACTTCTATTAATGATGCAACTTGGCACCATGTCGCAGTTACTTGGAACAGAGGAACAACTACAGTTACAGTTTATGTGGATGGTGGATTCGAAACCTCGAAAAACTTCTCGCTTGGTGATATAAGTTCAAATGCGTCGACATATCTGGGTTACGGGATTAGTCCTACTTCTGGAAATACTACTTATGCTAATGCTGAATTTGATGAATACCGCATTTGGTCTGAGGAGCGTTCTTCAGGGGATATACAGACTTATATGTCAACACATTTGAACCCAGCTTCATTCCCGACACTTGCACAGAACTTTGACTTTAACGAGTTGGTAAGCACCACGGGATGGGTAGACTGTGTGGAAGGCGAGGTTGCACCTTCAGGAACTAATGCTCCATCAATTGATCTTGCGGCAGGCCCTCCAATGACTTTCAACTTCGCATACACTTGGAATACCCTGGTTACTGGTTTATCGCAAAACGGTCCAAACTTCCAAGAGACCTTTAATGCTGACGACACAGTTTTGGTAAGTACAGGTTACTGCAAGTACGAGGCCTTTGACACCGTTTATGTGACTGCATTGGATTGCGATACACTTACAGATCCACGTGACGTTGCTGCAGTATTTGCACCAACAGCTTTTACGCCAAATGGTGACGAGAAAAACGACTATTACATTGTCAAGGCAAATGCCATCAGCTACTTTGAAATGCAGGTATACAATCGTCTAGGAAACATCTTATTCTACAGCAAAGACATCAATACTGGTTGGGACGGTACCTTCGACAACAGTACATGCTATGAAGGCGTATATGTTGCGAAAATTATTTACCGTGATCTTGAAGGCCTAGAGTACGTGAAGTATCAGCAATTCACCCTGATGCGTTAGAAATCTTTGAAAGCATAAAAAACCCGCAGGGACGCCCTGCGGGTTTTTTTATTCCCTAAGTGGCACTCAAGCCCTAGTCCAAACCGTACTTCTACCGAGCCAAGTGATGCCGAGGACATATCCTTTAAAGTACAGGGTGCCGTCTTCTAGCAGCAAACAATAGCATTCGTAGGTCTTACCATTGTTCGGATCATAGATGGTTCCTTCTTGCCATTCCTTTTCAGAGCGGTTCCATTTCAGCTCTTTAAGAATTACAAGATTCATTAGCTCTCTTTTGGCCAGGGCAGGGTCTTCATTGAATTCGTCCACACGAGGCGTAGAGCCGTCAGAGTTCGCGGGGTCTTCTAACCAGGTGATACGACCGTAATACAGACCTTTTTCTTCATAGATCTCAATCTTCGACGATTTGATATCGTTGTACCAAGTACCTAAGATTTCATTCTGAGCAAAGGACTGAAGCCCTATGAATAGGCTCAATACTACAAGCCAATTTCTCATGTCAGGAGTTTTTGAGTTCTCTGTCGTTCTTCGCACCGCTCACGCTAGCGTTCAGTTCAAAGCCGATGATAAGACCAAAGGCATTTACGTAAATCCACAGGAGCATGATAAGTAGCGTGCCGATGGAGCCGTAGAATTTGTTGTAGGTCGAGAAGTTTTCGACGTAGTACCCAAATCCATTCGATGAAAGAATGATTAATACGGTCGCTAGGATAGATCCCGGGCTGATGAATCGCCAATCGGTCCCTCGAACAGGTCCATAGTTGTAAACCAACGAAATACCCACTAAGATGGTCGCGAGCAAGACCAATAGACGCAGCCAATAAATAATGGTCGCACTGTAGGCCAAAATATACCCTTGATCGGCAAGCCACCCTGTGAATCCTTGAGAAAAGATAAGGGCCACTAAGGCTACCAAGATTAACAACGTCAACGCAATGGTCAATAGAAATGCGCTTAAGTACTGCCACCAGAAATTTTTGACATCACTGATGTTGTAGCTAATACCCAGATTAGAAACCAAAGAAAGTGTACCGTTCGTTGCAAAAAGCATGGCTGCGATGAAGGTCACCGATAAAAGGCCACCGCGCTTGATGGTCAGAATATCTTCGATGGCATCAAAGGCCATATCGTGCGTGGATGGCGGAAGAACATCGCCAAGCACCGCAAATAATTCCATTTGGAACGTATCGATTGGCAGGTAGGCAATCAAGGTGAAAATAAAGATGATACCTGGGAAGAGGGCCAAGAAAAAGCTGAAGCTTACTGAGCCAGCACGCGTTGATATGGCACCTTCATAGATTCCTTGAAAAAAGAAAAAGAGGACATCCCACACCGACAATCCGTCGAAGAAAGGCGGCTTAATACGACTTAACGTATTGCGTGTAGCGTTGTAAATACTCGTAATAGGCTTACTCATGATTCCTCAATGGCCTTTAAAGACATGTCTAAGCTAGCAATTTGATGGGTAAGTGCGCCAATACTTATAAAATCTACTCCACATTCCGCATAAGCAACCAGTGATTCCTTGGTAATTCCTCCGCTGCTTTCCGTTTCTGCTCTACCACCAATTACGGCGACTGCTTCTAGAGTTTTTGCTGGAGAGAAGTTGTCCAGCATGATGCGGTCTGCACCTACTTCTAGGGCTTCCCGTACCTCGTTCAAATTTCTCGTTTCAACCTCGATCTTTAAATCTTTTCCCACGGATTTTAAGTACGCACGAACACGCTCAACGGCCGGTTGAATACCTCCGGCGAAATCAATATGGTTGTCTTTGAGCATGATCATATCATACAATCCCATACGATGATTGCCTCCACCGCCTAATTGTACCGCCCACTTTTCCAAGATGCGCAAGCCTGGTGTGGTTTTACGCGTATCCAAGACAGTACAGTTTGTATGTGCAACCATAGCCGCATATTTTGAGGTACTAGTGGCAATTCCAGACAGTCGCTGCATGTAATTCAGTATCAATCGCTCGGATTGCAACAACTTGATCGCATTTCCTTCCACTTCTAAAACGATATCTCCAGGTTGAATAGGTGCGCCATCTTCAATAAATACATTGATTTCTGCTGTAGGATCGATGTACTTGAAGAGATGCTTCGCAAGAGCGACGCCTGCAATAATTCCAGCCTCCTTGATGAGCAGACGAGCTCTTCCTCGCTTTTGGCCATCTAAACAGCTCAGAGAGCTGTGGTCACCATCACCAATATCCTCAGTAATGGCCAGGTCAAAAGAATGCTGTAGCGCATAAAAATCTGGGGTCCAATTTTCTGAAGTCATAAAATTCACAACTCTTTGGTAGAGTCTGCCGGCAAGTTAGCATCTTTGCCTAAGCTATGAAGATTGTTTTTCTCGTTATTGGTAAAACTTCTGAACGCTGGATAGAAGACGGAATGAACGTGTTCTTGAAGCGACTGAAGCATTATCAAAAAACTGAATTCCATGCTTTGCCGGATGTCAAAGGCGGAGGAAAGATGAGTCCCGAAGCCCTGAAAGAGGCCGAAGCAGCAGTATATGAGAAATACTTGGAGTCTACAGATACCGTAGTCCTCCTCGATGAAAATGGCAAAGAGTACCACAGCCGTGGATTTGCCAATCAGATTCAAAAGTGGCGCAATGCTGGACCAAAACGATTGGTTTTTATTGTTGGGGGTGCTTTTGGTTTTGCTCCTTCGATGTGCGCAAGGGCAAACGCGCAAGTGTCAATGAGCAAAATGACCACCTCGCATCAATTGATTCGTGTAATTTTCCTCGAGCAACTTTACCGTGCAATGACGATATTGCGAGGAGAACCGTACCACAACGATTAATCTGATTATGGCAGCCAATTCCTTTGACGGCATCTTACGAGATTTAAAGGCGGGCAAATATGCACCGGTCTACTTCTTTGCAGGAGAGGAACCTTTCTATGCCCAACAATTGTTGGATTACATCGAGCATAACGCATTGGATGAAGCGGAGCGCAGTTTTAATCAGACCGTACTTTACGGCAAGGACACCAACATGCTCCAGATTCTGGAGGAAGCCAAGCGCTTTCCTATGATGAGCGATAAAATGGTGGTCTTGGTGAAAGAAGCGCAGCACCTCAAGGCTGCGGACTGGGAATTACTCTCCGGTTACCTTGAGCAACCGCAGCCTTCAACTATCTTGGCTTTCGGCCACATGCATAAGAAGCTAGACAAGCGTTCAAAGGCGGGAAAGGCCATCAAGGCCAAAACGGTTTTCTTGGAAAGTGATCCGCTTCGCGATTACCAAGTCATCCCTTGGTTAGAAGGACAGTTAGGGTCTAAAGGGTTCCAGGCGAACACTGCTGTCGTTGCAGCTATGGCCGAGCAAGTAGGGACCGATCTGAGTCGCTTGTTCAAAGAGGTGGATAAACTTGATGTAGCGATGGGCGAGAACCGCTCATTGACTCCTGAGGATATTGAACGCCACATCGGTATTTCCAAAGATTACAACAACTTTGAGTTGGTCGCGGCTATTGCCTATAGAGATATGGCAAAGGCATTTAAAATTGTCCACTATTTCTCGAAGAATCCCAAAGAGCATCCTGTCCAGATGATTACGGGAATACTTTTCAATTTTGTCAATAACCTCATTCAGTACCACAGCATGAAAGGCAAGGCCGAAAAGCAGATTGCCTCGGCGCTCAAAGTGCATCCGTACTTTTTAAAACAATTTTCTGCCGCGGCAAGGCATTACAGCAACGACCAAGCGCACTTGATGCTCGCTGAATTACTTGAGTTTGATAGAAAGTGTAAAGGCGTTATTCCGTCGAGTTCGAATGAATACGAGCACCTTCGGGAATGGCTCATCAAATGTGCACTTTAGGCCGTACCTTTGGGTGACCCACAGAGCAGATGAAAAAACTTTTTCTTTTCCTAATTCTCACCTTGTCCACCTCTGCAGTTTTTGCGCAGGGTAGAATCTTGCGAGGATTTGTTTACGAGAAAGACGGCGGAGCGCCCATTCCATATGCCAATATCGTAGTAGAGGAAGACCGCTTAGGTGCCACAACAGATTTTAACGGTTACTTCCAACTTTCCGATGTACCTGTTGGTGCCAAGACTATTACAGTCACCTACCTTGGGTATCAAACAGAAAAGGTGGAAACGAGGGTTTTTAAAAACAAGCCGGCCTCAATCAAAGTCTACCTCGAGGAAAGTACGGAGATGCTGAATACTGTGGATATAAATGTTGCACGTCTACAGCGTAAAACCAAGGTCAATACTGCAGTTGTAAGTCTAAACCCTAAAAACATCGAAACTTTCTCTGCGGGTGGTGATCCTGATCTGATGAAGGCCTTAGCAGTGCTTCCAGGTGTTGTGACCACTGGTGATCAAGGTGGCCAATTGTACATCAGAGGTGGTGCACCGATACAGAATTTGGTGTTGCTTGATGGAATGATCATTTATAATCCGTTTCATAGCATAGGCTTTTTCTCTGTTTTCGATACGGACCTTTTGCAGGACGCCAAGGTGTATACAGCAGGATTTGGCGCTCAATACGGGTCTCGAAATTCTTCGGTCATGGACATTACCACGAGAGATGGGAACCGTTCTGAGCTAAAGGCAAAGGGATATGCATCGACCTATATGAGCAAGCTCCTCGTCGAAGCTCCCTTGGGCAAGCGTGACGAAAATGGTCTTGCAAACAACAGCCTCTTTCTAAGTGGAAAGACATCTTACTTGCGTCAAGCAGCCCCTATTTTTTACCCTTATGTACAAACTAGATTTGGAGGGTTGCCATTCACCTTCAATGATATCTACGGAAAGTTTACCACACAGAATTCTTCAGGATCAAAGTTGAGTGCCAAGGCGTTTAACTTCAGCGATGCAGTGATGCTTGACAGCGCTCAGGGTATCCAATGGAACAGTTCGGGATATGGAGTGAATTTCCTTGTAGTTCCTCCGGCATCTGCGACCTTAATAGAAGGTGATTTTGCGCAGAGTTCTTACTTCATTCAAAGTACGGAGAATCAAGATCAGCCCCGTAGTTCAAGAATCAATGGGTTCAATGGGGGGCTTAACTTTACCTACTTCTTAGGAAAGGCCGACGAGATCAAATACGGTATTGATTTGATAGGGTACAACACGCGCTTCGATTACACTAATGCGCTAGGCCTAAAGTTGAATCAAGAAGAGAATACGACAGAATTAGGCGGTTACTTTAATTACAGGAAGGTAACCCCGCTCTTGGTGTTAGAGCCAGGTTTACGTCTTCACTATTACGGTTCTCTTTCAGAATTGAGTGTGGAACCTCGCTTGGGATTGAAATACAATATCACCGAGGACTTCAGGTTTAAAGCATCAGGTGGACGATACAGTCAGAACCTAGTTGCTGCGAACTCTGACCGTGATGTGGTCAATTTATTTTATGGCTTCCTGAGCGGTGCTACTGATTTACCAACTTCTTTTAGAGACAGACCCATTACTTCAAGGCTTCAAAAAGCCGTACACGGAGTTGCGGGATTTGAATATGATCTGGGTAAACACTGGGACATCAATTTAGAATCTTACGTTAAAGACTTCTCACAAATCACCAACATCAATAGAAATAAGCTCTATGATGATATACCCGTGTACAGTGATCGCCCGGAGATTTTACGCAAAGATTTCATTGTAGAAAGAGGTCTTGCATACGGTTACGATGCGGTTATGAAGTATGAAAAAGGCCGCTACTACCTCTGGGCAGTGTATGCCTGGAGCATGGTAACTAGAGACGATGGCATTCAAGTGTACAACCCGAACTTCGACCGCCGTCACAACATTAATCTTGTCGGTAATGCGAAATTGGGTAAGGATGAGAAGTGGTTTTTGTCCGTGCGTTGGAACTTAGGAACCGGTTTCCCATTTACACCTACTCAAGGATATTACCCAGGAATTGATTTCTTGGATCAATTTGGTAATCCTGATATCGATTTTGATTATATCACGGCCAATGGCGATCCAAGTGTTCTCTACGGAGATCTCAATAGCAAACGATTGCCAACGTATCACCGCTTAGATGCCTCGCTGAAGTATTCGACCAAAACTGAGGCCGGCGCATATGAGGTGACCTTTGGTGCTACGAACATTTATAACCGCGAGAATATCTTTTATTACGATCGGACGTCTGCCCAGCGTGTGAATCAATTGCCGATAATGCCGACGATTAGCGCAAGTTTTGCCTTTTAATTGGCGCAGAAAAGAGGTACTTTTGCCCTGTTTTGATTCAAATTATGGCGAGTACTAAATACATCTTCGTTACCGGTGGGGTAACATCATCACTTGGAAAGGGAATCATTTCAGCTTCTTTAGCGAAATTGCTACAAGCACGTGGTTACCGCGTGACTATACAGAAGTTGGATCCTTATATCAATGTTGATCCTGGAACCCTTAACCCCTACGAGCACGGCGAGTGTTACGTAACAGAAGATGGTGCCGAGACAGATTTGGATTTAGGTCACTATGAGCGATTCCTCAATAGACCTACCTCGCAAGGAAACAACGTAACTACTGGTCGAATTTACCAAAGCGTCATTGATAAAGAGCGTCGTGGCGATTTCTTGGGAAAAACGGTGCAAGTCATTCCACACATCACCGATGAAATCAAGAATCGTGTGAAGATTCTGGGTGAAACAGGAGATTACGATATTGTGATTACTGAGATTGGCGGTACCGTAGGTGATATCGAAGCGTTACCGTACATCGAGAGTGTTCGTCAGTTGAAGTGGGAGCTAGAGAAAGATTGTATGGTCATTCACTTGACACTTCTTCCATACCTACGCGTAACCGGAGAGTTAAAAACGAAACCTACCCAACATAGTGTAAAAACAATGTTGGAGAGTGGGGTACAGCCTGATGTGTTAGTTTGTAGAAGCGAGCATGCAATCGACGACGATATTCGTAGAAAATTAGCCCTATTTACCAACGTTCGTCAAAAGAATGTGATTGAGTCCCGTGATGCGAATACCATCTACGAGGTGCCGATTATGATGTTCAAGGAAAAGCTTGATGAGGTAGTGTTGGATTATTTCAATCTTCCGCAAGACACTACTCCAGATTTGGACAAATGGCGTGAATTCTTATCAAGGTTACAGTATCCAAAGCGCACACTTGAGATTGGTTTGATTGGTAAGTACGTAGAGCTTAAAGACAGCTATAAATCCATTTCCGAGGCGTTCTTACATGCGGGAGCTGCCAATGAGGTAGAGGTCAAGGTGCGCTGGATTCACTCTGAGCACTTGACACCAAAGAATGCAAAACAGCTTTGTAAGGGCTTAGACGGTGTGCTCGTTGCTCCAGGTTTTGGAGAGCGCGGTTTTGAAGGAAAGGTAGCTACCGTTCAGTATGCTCGTGAAAACAAGATTCCATATTTCGGTATCTGTTACGGAATGCAAGCGGCAGTGATCGAGTATGCGAGAAATGTACTTGGATGGACCGATGCGAATACTACGGAAGTGAACCCGAAAACCGAGAAACCGGTTATTGCATTGATGGATGAGCAGATGCACATCACTGATATGGGAGGAACCATGCGTCTTGGCGCACAGAAATGTACCGTTGAAGAGGGCACCAAGGCCTATGAAGCTTATGGCGAAGTACATATCAGTGAGCGTCACCGCCACCGTTATGAATTTAACAATGAATACAAAGAAGAATTGGTAGCAGCCGGTCTACGTACTTCAGGTATCAATCCCGATAGTGGACTGGTTGAAGTAGTAGAAGTTGAGGACCATCCCTTCTTCGTAGGGGTACAATACCACCCTGAATACAAGAGTACCGTACTAAACCCGCACCCGCTTTTCGTGTCCTTCGTAAAAGCAGCGGATGAATACCGCCAAAAAAAATAACATGGAGAATAGAGGAATTGATAAGAATCAGATCGCTGGTATTTTGCTCATGGGAGCAATCGTACTTGGCTTTGGATGGTGGAATTCCATAAATGCACCTGAAGTTCAGCCTGAAAATTCTACTGAGGTAGTTGAAGAAGTAACATCAGATGCACTGAGTGAAGATACCAAGCCTGCTTCGGAAGTTGAGGCAGTGGCCGATTCTAATGCATTTACAGCGCAAGAAGTAACCATTAAGAATGCAGAGTTAAGTTTGACTTTCTCATCGGCAGGAGCATCACTTACAAGTGCAGCATTAGCAGATTACCACACGTACGACGATACTGCCAAAACTGAAGCCCTCGATTTGGTGAAAGGGAATAGCCAGGTGTTCGATCTACAACTTCCAGGAGGAGATGCATTGAGTGCCAAAGAGTTCGATGTTGTATCGAGTGCTCCCCGTTCAGTGGTCTTTTCAGACGGTACTACTCAGGTGAGCATTGAACTGGCTGAGGTAGGATACGATTACTCCTTTGTAGTCAGTGGTACTGCAAATTCTACTGGGAAACCTGAGCTGTACTGGGAGCGTAGTGCACAGCGCACAGAGAAAGGTATTAGTACAGAGCGCCAATACTCAAGCTTCGTTTACCAGCTCACCGAAGACGGCGATGTAGAGCATCTTGCCGGTCGCGGTTCGGACGATAGTGAAGCAACAGACCCGATCAATTGGTTGGCGCAAAAACAGCGTTTCTTCTCTTTGATTGTTCATCCTGAGCAAGGATTTAGCACAGCAAATATTGCTACCGTAAACGGCGGCGATGAGAACGAAAATCTCATTAAAGAATACACGGCCACGGCAACATTGAATCAGACGGTGAGTGGTGCGTACACGCTTCCATTTGCAATGTATGCGGGCCCAAATCAATACCAACTATTAAAAACCTACGGACAGGGATACGAAAAGGCCATCAACTTTGGGTGGGGGATTTTCGGAGCTATCGGCCGCGGGGTTGTAGTGCCTATTTTCAATTGGCTCGAAGGCTACGGTTTTGGCTATGGTTTGATCATCTTCATCATGGTGTTGATCATCAAATTGACACTTAGTCCATTGACCTTTGCCTCGTACCGTTCAATGGCGAAGATGCGCGTTCTGAAGCCAGAGATTGATAAGATTAACGAAAAGTATCCTGCAGATAAGGATAAAGTACAGAAGCAACAAGCCATCATGAATTTGTACCGTGAAGCCGGAGCAAGTCCTTTAGGTGGTTGTGTTCCTGTAATTGTACAAATGCCTATTCTTTTCGCGATGTTCCGTTTCTTCCCAGCATCTATTGAGTTGCGTGGAGAGAGCTTCTTGTGGGCGACGGATTTGAGTACCTACGACAGCATTATTTCATGGTCAACAGAGATTCCGCTGATCTCGACGTTTTTTGGAAACCACCTTTCGCTGTTTACCTTACTTATGACCGTTTCGACGATCCTCTACACTTGGATGAACCAGCAGATGACTCCTCAAACAGGTTCAAGTGAGCAGATGAAGCAGATGCGTGTCATCATGTATTTGATGCCTTTGATGTTCATGTTCGTGTTGAATAGCTTCCCGTCAGGATTGACGTACTACTATTTCTTATCGAACATCATAACCTTCTCTATGCAGTGGGGTATTCGTAAGACGGTAAATGACGACGCTATTCTAGCGAAGATTGAGGAAAAACGTACTCAGCCTAAGAAGGAAAGCAAGTTCCAACAGCGTCTCGCAGAAATGCAACGTCAACAGAATAAAAATAGATCTCAACGCAGAAACGGCTAATCGTTTCTAAAAGCGTATTGAATAAAAGAGCCCCGCAGATTTCTGCGGGGCTCTTTGTTTAACACATCTCAATGGTTCGATTCTCGAAATCAATAATGATCGGACCGCCAGTACAGCCGCCAATCTCATCAAGATCTACATCGCTTTTGTCGTTACTGATTATCCAAACACCGCTTTTGTGTTTGCGTAGAGTGCCTTCCTCCCAAACATCACCGGGTTTAGCGCCCATCCATACTGCATTCGAGTTCTCGGAAATAAGCAGAGCTGCATGTCCGTCTTCAACGACTACGATGATTTCATCCCCCAAGGATTTGCCTCCCCATTCTGCGAAGACTACTTCATAGGTATAGGTGCCGTTCACTGGCACTTCACTTTGTGGATGCTTGGAGATCATCAGCAACGTACCGATGATAATGGAGGGTAGAAGTTTCATTTAAGTAAGATAAAAAAAGCCCCGCAGATTCCTGCGAGGCTTTTCTAATGTTTCTAGAACAATGTTTAGTGAACGTGTGTCACTACACCGTTTACATAGTCGTAATCGCCTGAACCGTCTTGGCGCAATTGCCAAATGATTGTAGCTACACTGTAATCAGCTTCCATACCTGTTGGTAGAGTAGGCTTGGTGATTTCGAGTTGAACCGCTGAGTAGCGAGTACCAAATACATCACCGGCTGCATAAGAACCGCCCAATGCGTTTATGTCGCTTAGGTTCATACCCCATGGACCTAAGGTTACGGATGAAGTATCTGCAACGTTAGCGTCTGGGCTTTTCGTCCAACCTTTAACTGCTGTGGTCGCGTGTCCGAACAATGCTTCATCGTGTGTGTAAGTAGTACCTGAGGCAATCAAGAATACTCCTGAAGCGATTTCTGCAGCGTCTTGTGACCAAACAGTAGGTGTTGCACCCGATCCTGTCGTTACCTTAGGAAGAGAGCTTACTTGGTTTAGATCTACACCGTTGCCGTAGTCTTTAGCAACAACACCGTTGAGTAGCAGGTACGATTGTACCATGAATACTTCATTGATTTTAGTTTGCAAACACTTGATGCGAGGGTATACTACCAATTTTCCTGCTGTATCAATAACTTCTGCTTCTACACCAAATGCAACTTCATCAAAGATTGCTGATGCTGCAGCGCCTGTTGGGTTTTGGCCTTGGTCAGTGTTGTTTACGTAGAAATTCGGAACACCCGAAGTAGGGAAGTTGTCGTCGAATGCACTTGAAGAGGCATTATCAACGGCAAACCAATCGCCAACGTGGTTAGCGACAAGTACTACACTGTCTCCGAGAAGGCCGTCGATTATTGTCATGATTTCCGCACCATTTGGACAGTACTGACACCATGCGCCAGTAGTTTCAATTACTAATGGACGAGCCTGATCAGTGACGGTCAAAGAGTCTCCAGGATAGGTTGCTGGAGCTGGCTCAGCACCTCCTGTCTCACAAGAGGTCACGAATAAAGCGCCTATTGCGGCACTCAGGGCAATTAATTTTTTCATAAGTCGGTTACGATCTTTAATGACGTGACTACGAAAATAACTCATTTTCTAATACCTACAACCTCTGAAAAGTGAACGGGTAGGTGGTCTGAGAATCCGTTCTTATAAAAGTTGCCTTGCCACCGCCGCAAGGGCTTTAAGCCGCCCCATTTAGCATCTTTTTGCAGTAGCAGCGGTAGATCGCAGGCTTGCACTTGAACAGGGAAATTAGCGATCCCACTGTCAATGGCATTCCAGCGTCCTTGGTATTTGTAGGTGCCTGCTGCCCCAACTTGAATAGCTGAGTGCCAAGAAGGGCCGTATTCTTTCGTCAAAGGATCGTTGAAATCGCCCATGATAATTGTGGGTGATATACAGGAATCTAGAGCGGTCAATACCGCAGAAATTGCCAGGTTGCGCTTCCATTGACTTTCGCGACTACCTCCTCAGATGTACCACGACTAGATTGAACCGCTTCTCATCAATGGTATACCGGACTAATAGTGCGTCTCTGGTTAGAAGCGTGTCGTTGGAATATCTAATACGGTCGGTATGCAGGACTTGTATACGCTCCGGGTCATATAGTACTGCACAGTCAATTCCTCGATAGTCGGGGCTGTCGAAATGAACGATATTCCATGGCCCGTGAACGCGCATGCCCTGATGGCGAATCAAATCATCGAGTACACTTCGATTTTCTACTTCGCATAGAGCAACTAATGGCGCACGGAAGTGGCTCTGCTGGAGCATATGAAGCACTCTCGAGGTCTGTCGAATGCACAATCTGTAGGTGATGCTTCCGTACTTCTTGCTCCCGGCAGGAGTGAATTCGAGATCGTGGAAATTTCGGTCGTGTATCGTATCAAATAGGTTTTCGACGTTGTAAAAAAGCCAAGGTTGACCAGCTATTGGGGTAGAAAAAAGTAAAACGAGATAAAGGATTTTCATCCTATTGAATTCTCGCCTTTAAAGGGTTGTACCAAAAAATATTAGCAACCTTTAGTTACTAACGGTTAAAATAGAGCAGTGAAGAATCTCCGTAACTTAGAAAACGGTACTTGTTAGCCATTGCATGGGTGTATACATCTCTCCAAGATTCGCCTATGCCAGCACTTACTAAAAGTAGTAAGGTGGAACCTGGCTGGTGGAAGTTTGTGATGATTCCCTGGGTAGACTTCATGCTGTAGCCAGGACGAATCATAAGTTGTGTTTGAAGGGCTAACGAGGAGATACCTGCGCTTTCAAGATGGTCGAGTAGTGCACTGTACGCCTGAAAAGTGGTAATCCTTTGATCTAATTCGTAGGCATCGAATTGGCCAAGATTTTCAAAACGGCCTGTGGTCATCAGTTTAACGCCGATCCAGTGACAGCTCTCGAGCGTGCGTAAGCTCGTGGTGCCAACTGCGAATTTAGGTCCCTCATGTTTGAGGTAATTTTTAAGCCATTGTCGGCTTACAATGATTTCTTCAGCGTGCATTTCATGGGCGCTGATGTCGCCGTCACCGAGGGGTTTGAATGTGCCAGCGCCCACGTGAAGAGTGAGCTCTAAACGCTCGTGGCCTAGGTGTTGTAATGCTTGGAGAACTTTGGGTGTGAAATGCAGGCCAGCCGTTGGTGCAGCTACTGAGCCGTTGTTGGAGGCATAGACGGTTTGATAGCGTTCCACATCTTCCTCTTCAGCGTCTCGGTTCATGTACGGCGGTAGGGGAATTTGACCTGCGATATTTACAACCTCGGAAAAGGTGTACGAACCGGTCCAAGTGAAGGAAATAATGAACCCTTGCCCTGAGCGTTCGCCTTTGGTGGCTGTGAGGGTAAGGTCCTCATTTAGTTTTAGATGAAGAGGGTGGTTTTTCCATCGTTTCAGGTTGCCTACCATGCATTCGAAGCGAATCTCATTCTTTGCTTCCATTGCCTCTTCGACGCTCTGCTCAAAGGGGTTGAGACAGAAAACTTCTATGGGTTTAGCCCCTTCCGTTTTTGTAAAGCGCAGTCGTGCTTTAATGACCTTAGTGTTGTTAAAAATTAACTGGCTATTCTCAGGCAGAAGGGTAGGCAATTGGGAAAATTGGTGGTCTTGTATTGTACCATCGAAAACCAATAATTGGCTCTCATCCCTGCGCGATAAGGGGTGCGTGGCAATCCTTTCTTGAGGGAGGTGGTAAATAAAGTCCGATTTCTGCATGGGTACGTTTTCCTTAGCGCAAAAATAAGGTTCGCTACCTTAGCGACAACTCAGGACAAAATATCATTGCGGCCATGAAGCGTAAGATTTTCATTTCAACGACCAACGACATCACCACGGATAACCGGGTGAATAAAGTTGCTGTATTGTTGCAAGACCTAGGCTATGAGGTAAAGTGGATCGGACGAGAATTAGCCACTTCAAAAGAGCTGAACCGCAGCTATGGTACTGATCGCATGAAATTGTGGTTTACCAAAGGCGGTTTGTTTTACGCTGAATTTCAGGTGCGTTTGTTTCTAA
Organism: Schleiferiaceae bacterium; assembly: GCA_049631665.1. Classification (GTDB taxonomy): domain Bacteria; phylum Bacteroidota; class Bacteroidia; order Flavobacteriales; family Schleiferiaceae; genus UBA10364. The sequence goes on along the minus strand of JBNAAX010000004.1, from coordinate 18,823 downwards.
AGATGTTGTTTGAATGTAACCGAAACTCCGTGTTGTTGGCCAATGATTTAGATACCTTGTTGCCCAATTTTTTGATTAGTCGATTCTTTGGTATTCCCTTGGTATACGATAGTCACGAGTATTTCTGTGGTGTGCCAGAGATTCAAGGTCGTTGGGTAAAACGTGTTTGGTTGAGCGTTGAGCGATTTGTCTTTCCACGACTTCAGCACATTTGGACGGTCAATGAGAGCTTAGCGAACTTGTACGAGCAAGATTATGGTAAGCGTCCTCAGGTGTTTCGAAACATCAGCCCCGTGCCAGATATTCAGAGTAGATCACGCGCAGAACTTGGATTGCCTGAAGGAGTGAAAATAGCCATCAATCAAGGGTCGGGCATGAATGTAGACCGAGGCTTGGAAGAAGCGGTGGAGGCCGTATCGCAAATGGAAGGATGGCTGCTGTTACTCGTGGGTAGTGGCGATGCTATTCCTGCGCTTCAAGCGCTTGTTCAACAGAGAGGTTGGGAAGATAAAGTCAAGTTTGTAGGGCGCGTGTCGTATGCGCAGTTGTTGCAATACACGAGTGCCGCAGATGTGGGTCTGAGCCTGGATAAGGATACGAATATTAACTACCGCTATTCTTTGCCGAATAAGCTCTTTGATTACATCCATTGTAATACGCCTGTGGTCACATCAAAAGTGGTTGAAGTGAAGCGTATTGTTGAAGAATTTGGTGTTGGGCGAACGGTTCAGCCCGAGGATATCGATAGCCTTCGATTGGCTATTGAAGCTGTAGGTGCGGAAGATTATACTACTGCATTAAAAGTGGCTCAGGAGGCGCTTACATGGGAAAAAGAGCAGATTCCGCTCAAGGCATTCTACGGCCAATTTTTATAGAGTGACTGCAAAGCCTTAGCAGTTTATACACATCAAAGAAGAATATAGGTAAAAAGCCATTGGCAAGTCCCGATTTTAGGGGTTTCCCCAATAGCCAGTGTGCTGCTTTGAATCCCCACTGAACACCTGATTTCTGAACGGATCGGTAGGCCTTAAAGAGCTTTACGTCTTCATCTATTTTTCCCGCCGCAATAAGGTTGGCTAGTCCGTCGACAGCGGCTGTGGTTTTGTCCATAAAATCGGCCCCTGAATCAATACCCATGTGGAAAGCGGGATTGTCGATGTGCGCGATTTTGGCGTGTCTGTATTTTAATTCTAGTCCGAAAAGGGTGTCTTCATGTCCGTATTGGACGAGTTGCTCGGAAAATTGGATTTGGTCAAAGAGTGTCTTTCGAATGAGAAAGTTAAAGGCCGTGAAGCTTGAATAGGGTTGTTGCTTTCTTGTGGCGGCTTGAATCTCTTCTTTTCGCTTGCCTACTCTGACACGCAACTCATTGCTTTTGTAACCCGGTCGGTATGCCGTACCACCGACAACGACATCGGCGCCTTCTGCCTCGTTGCAGTAGTTCGATAGAAAATGGGCCGAGCTTGGGAGGGCATCTGCATCTAAAAAGAGTAAAAATGCTCCCGAAGCCAGTTGGCTTAAACCGTTTCTATTTGCGCTGCGTCCCTGGGTGTTAGTTTGAATGTACCGACAATTTGCCATTGCTTCCCACCGGGAAGACATTGGGTGTTTTTCGGGGTGTTGGTCACTGATAATTACTTCGATCGACCAGTTTTTCGGCAAGTTGCCTTCGGCACAGTGCTCAAGTTCTTTGAGCAAAGAGCTCACATCATCGCCGTATGAGGCGATGCAGATGCTAAGCGTATGTGTTGAGCTGCTCAAAAGCTTACAGGTTTGAGACGACCGAATTTTCTACTTTACCGCCACTTACTTTTAAAGTCCTGTTGGCGTATTTGTGGATCATTTGGTAGTCGTGCGTGGCCATTAATACGGCTGTATTCTGGTCTGTCAGTGAGAGCAGTAATGACATGATTTCCTCAGAGGTGCGAGGGTCTAAATTCCCAGTGGGCTCATCAGCGAGGATGACTTTTGGAGCATTCAATAAAGCACGTGCGATAGCCACGCGTTGTTGCTCACCGCCCGAGATCTCGAAAGTGCTCTTGTGTTTCTTGTTCTGCATGCCTACTAAGGTGAGTACCTCGACGATTCTCGCTGAGCGCTTCTCTTTATCTTTCCAGCCTGTGGCGCGTAGAACAAAGTCTAGATTTGCCTCTACGCTGCGGTCACTGAGCAATTGAAAATCTTGAAATACAATACCGATATCTCTGCGTAGCGCAGGAATATCTTTGCTGCGTAAGCCGTTCAATGTATGTCCAGCAACCGTAGCTGTGCCCTGTGCTAGCGGTAGGTCACCGTACAAGGTTTTTAAAAGTGAGCTTTTTCCAGAGCCCGTCTGGCCAATCAAATACACGAATTCACCGGTATCGATTTTAAAGCTTACGTCTGTGAGAACTAGGTGTTTGCCTTGAAAGACGTTTGCATTTTGTACTTCAATTGTTGCCATGTACGGTCGATGATTTTAAGCAGATTCAAAGTTAGAAGAAATACCAAACGATTGAGGTCGCGCGTTTTTTTGATGTGAATAACTCAACCGAATTCACAGGATTGGCTCTAAAGTAGGCCATGAGCATAGGTTATTTTTAAGCATAAACGTAAAAGATATGCGTACCCGATTTTTTCTAGCGGTTCTGCTAGTTTTTAGCTTCAGCGTCCAAGCCCAACAGACTACTGCTGAGCAAGGATTTGAGGCAACCTTTAATTCAAGTGTTGATCTTTTCGACGACGGACTTTATGCTGCGGCGAGAGTAGGATTTGACGAACTTTTGGCTTCGGATTTACCGACACAAAGTTTCTTGAAAGAGGAAAGTAGTTTTTATAGAGCGCTGTGCGCACTCTATTTGATGAACGAAAACAGCGAATATTTCTTGACCTACTTCGCGCAGACGTATCCGTTAAGTCCAAGATGGCAAGAGGCACACGTCACTGCTGCAAACTACTACTTCAACAACCGCAGGTACAAAAAAGTGGTGCAATGGTTGGGTGCAATTGATGCCGCTGATGTTCCAAGTGCGTTTAGAAGTGAATACTATTTCAAATTGGCCTACAGTTACCTGATGGCTAAAGATGTTGAAAAGGCGCGTAACCTCTTTTTCCAAGGGACCAGCTACAAGGGCGAATACCAAAATTATCACCAGTATTACTACGGGCATATCGCTTATGAGGCAGAACAATACAGCACCGCTTTGGGTCAATTCAAGCTGCTCATTGGCGACGAGAAGTTTGGAGGTGTGGTGCCGTACTACCTCAGTCAGATTTATTACAAAACAGGCGATATTGATCAACTGCTTTCTGTAGGAGAGTCCCTTCTTGCACAGGCAGTTCCGTCGCGTGCGGCAGAAGTGGCTAAACTCATCGGTGAGGGGTACTATCAGAAATCGGACTGGAAAGAAGCTGCTCTTTATTTAGAGAAGCACAAAGAGTTGGGCGGCAAGCTGAGTATTCAAGACAACTATAAGCTTGGATTCGTTTTGTACAAGACGCGCAGGTACGAAGAAGCCATCACGGCGTTCAACAAGATTCATAATCGAGGAGATGATTTGGGGCAGAGTGCCTACTATCATTTGGCCGATTGTTACCTGAAGACCGGTAAAAAGACGGAGGCTCAAGGGGCATTCTTTAAAGCCAGCCAGAGCGGTAGCGACAAGCGTCTTCGTGAGGATGCCTATTTCAATTACGCGAAATTGGCGTACGATAGTGCTACACCGTTTGAGCAACCTTTAGATATTTTTAAGGACTTCTTGAAGAAGTACCCGAACAGCAAGTATCGCGCGGAAGCGAATGAATATTTAGCCAACCTGTATCTAAATTCAAAGGATTACGAGAGTGCCATGAAGGCGATCTCTGCGGCAGGGTTGGAACAGCCGACCATGCAAGGAGCCTACCAGAAAGTGGCGTATTTCCGTGGGGTGCAACATTTCAATGCTATTCAGTACCCAGCTGCCAAGCGCATGTTTGAGCGGTCTTTGGATTATCCATTGAGCAATGTGTACACGGCATTGGCGCATTACTGGTTGGCTGAGGTAGCGTACCGAGCCAAGGACTTTGAAGGCGCCTTGCTCGAGCTGGCGAAATTCGAAGCTACTCCAGGATCTGCGACTTTAAGTCAATACAAGCGCAGTCTGTACAACAAGGCCTATGCGAATTTCTCAAAAGGCAATTACGAGGCGGCAGCGACAACCTTTAGATTGTATTTAAACAAGCAACGACCGGGTACGAAGCTTGCTAATGATGCCGAATTACGCTTGGCAGATTCTTACTTCATGACGAGCCAATACAACAATGCTATCAACTATTACCAGACGTATCTAGGCCGCAGTGTTCCGGATGCGGATTACGCGATGTTCCAGCAGAGCCTTTGCTTTGGTTTGGTAGATGATGATCAGCGGAAGGCAGGGAGTTTAGAAACATTGGTGAAGAAGTATCCAAATTCTGTGTATGCGACAGATGCCTATTTTGAGCTGGGAGAGACCTACATGAAAATGGGCAAGGAAAACCAGGCAGAGTCTATTTTCACGGCCTTCATTCAGGATTATCCGAAGTCTCGATTCATAAAAAATGCGCACATAGCATTGGGTTTGATATATCGTACACAAGGGAAGGGCAACAAAGCATTGGACCAGTTCAAAAGCGTTGTTGAGGATTTCCCAAATACTGCCGAAAGTAGAGAGGCGCTTGGATTGGCGAAGATTCAGTTTGCGGAATTGGATCAGCTAACGGGTTATGTCGATTGGATTCAAACCCTAACAGGAACCGATATCGGTCAAGGCCAGCTGGATTCCACCTTGTACAACGGCGCGTATGACCGTTACAGTTTTGGCGATTGTGAAGGAACATTGAAGGGCATGACGGATTACTTGAATAAGTTTCCGGATGGAATTTTCAGAGTTCCGGCCAACTATTACCTCGCTGAATGTGCGTTCAGTCAAGGCCAAGATTCCCTGGCACAGAACGCTTATGAATTCGTCGCAGCTTCAGGAGAGCTGAGTTTCCGGAAACAGACTGTGGAGCGTTTGGCCTCGCTGTACTATGCAGAACAAGACTTTGAGCAGGCTTTCTATTACTACGAGCAAGTGCTTGGATTGGTGGGTAATGCCGATGAAGGTCGCCGGGCTCGATTGGGACTAATGCGCTGTGCGAAGTCTTTAGACAATGTGCCAGTAGTAATGCAATATGCGGAGAGTTTATTGCAAGATGAGGCGCTACCGACCGATTGGAAAACGGAGGCGCTTCTGAATGCGGCTCGCAGCGCTTATGAGCTAAAGGACAGTGCCAATGCAAAATTGTACTACACTCAGGTCAAAGCAGAGATCAAAGGAGAGGCACAAGCTGAAGCCACTTATCATTTGGCAGAGTTTGACCATGTAATGGGCAAATACGAAGGATCCAATGATTTGTTGTTCTGGATGATAGAGAACCTGCCTACCTACCCAAAATGGCGCTGGAATTCACTCATCTTAATGGCGAAGAACTACGCAGGTTTGCGCGATGATTTCCAGGCGAATTACACGCTGGACTTCGTTATCGACAATGCGGATTTCGGTGATTATGCAGCACAAGCAAGTACGTTTAAATCGGAATTGGCCCTGCAAAGAGAAAGAGAAGAGCGCAACACCATTGGTGTGGATAGCCTAAGTATGGAAGATTTCGAAATGGAATCTATTGAAGAATTAGAAGAATAAGGAATGATGAACATGAGATTCCAATTTAGAATAGTCGCAACAGCTGCACTTCTCATAGGTGCGAATGCTTCACTAATAGCCCAAGAAGAAACGGGAACCGGCGATGAGGTGAAAAGCGTGGAGATACGCGTTGTAGAAGAGTATCAAGCACAGGTACGCAGTGCTCAAAAGATCAGCGAGCAGCCTTCGTTTTCGGATACAACTTCTGAAAAGCTGCCTGTAAGTGTTCGTATTAATCCCAAGGCGATGTCTTTGGATTTTGCGCCTGAGGCGATCCCAGCCATTCGTTTGGGTAGAGTGAAGTTGCCTAAGTTACCTACACAGAGCGTAAGCGTGGGTGGTGGAAATTATGCAAGCTCCTACGCAAGCTTTATTCTGAGCTCGCCACGCAGTAAGAAAAATGTTTGGGGAGTGCGAGCACTTCACCAGGGTGCGCTCAGTGGGGTGAGCGATGTGGATTATTTACGCCAACCTCAGTACGAGAATGAGGTTATGGCAGATTTCCAACGTGCAACAAAGAGCTATAACTTTAAGACACAAGCCTTGCTCAAGGCAGATTACATCAGTTATTACGGGGCTTTGACTCCGTTGACTGTAGTGCCGGATAGCACGCCTGGGGCATGGCAGCAGCAATACGGTTTGTCACAGCAGTGGTTGAGAACGACGAACCCTACGAGCAAGGTGAAATTCGCGTACCGCAGTGGGGGTGTTTCTTACAAGTACACGGCTGCAGGTATGGCGACTAGCGAGCATTTAGCGAAAACACAACACCGTTTTGAGATTTACGCAGACGAGCAAGACATTAGCCTCGATCTCGGGTATCAATTCGTTAGTGTCAATTCTTGGGCCGACTCTTCTGCTGCAGCCTACCACAACTTTACCATAGCTCCTTATACCAGTGGGAAAAAGGGCATTTTGAGTTACGAGTTTGGATTGAACTTCACAGGTACACAGACCAGTGGCCTTGGCATCGATCGTTTTGAATATTACGTTTATCCGAAGGTTAATCTCCAAGCAGAGTTGCTTAAGCGCACACTTGCTGTATATGGTGGTTGGGACGGTACTGCAAAGCAAAACACTTTGGAGGGCATGATTGCACAGGTACCATTCCTTTCTATGGATCAAGAATACCGCCTCTCAGGCTCTAACAAAGGGTATGTGGGAATGCAAGGTGCATTGGCAGGAAAGCTCCAATACCGGGTAGAAGGATCGCTTACAACGATGAATGATGCTTTGATGTTCCAGCGTGATTCGCTCTTGCTGCTTAGTGAGGTCAATGGACAGCAAATTGCTGCGCTTCAGGCAGTCTATGCTGAAAATGTAGTGAAAACGGGTGTCCGAGGGGAATTGAATCTTCCTCTAAAGCATTTTGTAGCGTCAACGTATGCCGAACTGAACAACTATTCAGGAGATGCGTTTTTAGGCCAAGAAGGGCGCGTTTTGGGTGCCATGGTAGATTACAGCATTAATGAGCTTTCTATTGGGGCTAATCTGAGCTATGTAGGCGGTCGATATAACAGCTTAGATTATACATTTTACCCGTTGGAAGATTACATGGATTTAAGTGCACGTGTCGATTACAAAATCAATGAAAATCTTAGTGTGAGTTTACGAGGTTATAACTTGTTGAATCAGAGGTATATGATGTGGCAGGGATACGGTGTTCGAGGCACCCGCGGTATGTTCGTACTCAACTACCAATTTTAATTCCAAAGACAACGCTTCATTTTCGCTGTAACCCGCGAGAATGTTAATAACAATGTTGGTAAGTGCACTCCGCTGGGAGGGGATAAAAGGGTAGAATTGGACCCTAGAAAGTTATCTTTGTTTAGATAGCAAAAAAGCACAAAACTCAACCGTTATGAGCGAAGAGCAAAACAACTATGATGGAGGGTCCATTCAGATACTTGAAGGACTAGAAGCCGTAAGAAAACGTCCGGCCATGTACATTGGTGATGTGGGCGTGAAAGGGCTCCACCACCTAGTATACGAGGTAGTAGATAACTCGATTGATGAAGCCCTTGCTGGCTATGCATCTGATATCTACGTTACAATCAACGAAGACAACAGTATCACGGTCAAAGATGACGGTCGTGGTATCCCTACAGATATGCACCCGAAAGACGGCCGTTCTACCCTAGAGGTAGTAATGACGGTACTTCACGCCGGGGGTAAATTCGATAAAGATTCTTACAAAGTATCCGGTGGTTTGCACGGGGTAGGTGTGAGTTGTGTGAATGCACTCTCTACCATGCTGCATGCAGAGGTACACCGCAATGGTAAAAAGCACGAGGTTGAATTTTCTCGAGGTGTAGCGAAGTACGCAACGCGTGAGATTGGCGCAACAGATTACCGCGGGACTATCGTGACCTTCAAACCGGATAGTGAGATCTTCGAAGAGTTGATTTACCAGTACGAGATTCTTGCAAAGCGTATGCGCGAATTGGCATTCTTGAATAAAGGCATCACCATTACATTGACAGACCTTCGTGAAAAAGACGAAAAGGGTGAGTTTATCGGAGAGCGTTTCCACTCGCAAGACGGTCTAGCGGGCTTTGTGAAATATATTGACGCAAACCGTGATACAATCATGCCGCAAGTGATGTGTATGGAAGGCGAGCGCGACGGCATCCCAGTGGAGGTAGCGATGCACTACAACACTTCGTACAACGAGAACATTCACTCTTACGTCAATAATATTAACACGCACGAAGGTGGTACACACCTTGCAGGTTTCCGTAGAGCACTCACACGTACGTTGAAGAAATATGCCGATGAAAGCGGCCTTCTCGCTAAAGAAAAGGTTGAGGTCAGCGGTGATGATTTCCGTGAAGGTTTGACGGCTGTGATCTCCGTAAAAGTGATGGAGCCTCAGTTCGAAGGGCAGACCAAAACCAAATTGGGTAACAAAGAGGTTAGCGGTGCTGTAGACAAGCTCGTTGGGGAAATGTTGACCAATTTCTTGGAGGAACACCCGAACGAAGCTAAGATTATCGTTCAGAAAGTTCTTTTGGCAGCACGTGCACGTGTTGCAGCGAAGAAAGCTCGTGAAATGGTACAGCGCAAAGGCTCGATGTCTTCTATGGGACTTCCAGGGAAGTTGAGCGATTGTTCTGAAACAGATCCAGAAGTATGTGAGATCTTCCTTGTAGAGGGTGATTCTGCAGGGGGTACGGCCAAACAAGGTCGTGACCGTAACTTCCAGGCGATCTTGCCGCTTCGTGGTAAGATCTTGAATGTAGAAAAGGCTATTTCTCACAAGGTTTTTGAAAACGAAGAAATCAAGAACATGTACACGGCCCTTGGGGTAAGTGTAGGTACCGAGGAAGACGAGAGAGCCTTGAACTTGGCTAAGCTTCGTTACCACAAGATTGTGATTATGACGGATGCCGACGTGGATGGCAGCCACATTTCAACATTGATCTTGACCTTCTTCTTCCGCTACATGCGTGAGTTGGTAGAATTGGGTTACGTATACATCGCGAATCCGCCGTTGTATTTGGTGAAGAAGGGCCAGAAAAGCTCGTATGCTTGGAACGACGACCAGCGCGATGCACTACAACTAGAGTTTGGTGGTGAAAGCGGTCAAGGAGTGGGCGTACAACGCTACAAAGGTCTTGGTGAGATGAACGCAGAGCAGTTGTGGGAAACCACTATGAATCCTGAAGAGCGCATCTTGAAGCAAGTCACTATCGACGATAGTGCTGAAGCCGATCGCATCTTCTCGATGCTCATGGGTGACGATGTACCGCCGCGTAGAGACTTCATCGAGCGCAACGCTAAATACGCAAACATTGACGCTTAAGAAGGGTCATAGCATTATAAAAGCCTCCTTAATTGGGGGCTTTTTTGTAGCTGTTCAATTGCTGCTTTCTAGCTGTAGTCGTGAGGATCATAGCGATAAAATGGTTTTCCGCTACAACGAGCCTGCCGGCATTCCTACATTGGACCCTGCCTTTGCTCGAGACAAGAGTACCATTTGGGCGGTTGGACAGTTGTACGAGGGTTTATTTGCCTTAAACGAGAACAATGAAGTAGTGCCAGCACTTGCGCAGCATTACGAGGTGGAGCATTCTATCTATTCCATTTTCCTACGAGAGGCGTATTTTCATTCGGGGCGGCGTATTACTGCTTCTGATGTCGCGTATTCTTTTAACCGCTTGGTAGATCCTGAGGTAGCTTCACCCGGTGCTTGGGTTCTTGAGCGCGTGAAGAAGATTGTAGCTGTTAGTGATACTATTCTGCACATCGAACTTCATGAGCCTTTTGCCGCTTTCCCGTCATTGCTGACCATGCCTTACTGTGCTGTGGTAGATTCAGTAGCAGCGAATGCAGGTAAATTGGCCACAGAGGCTGGCGGTAGCGGACCATTTAAATTCCATAAATGGCATTTTGGTGAGAAGCTGATACTGCACAAGAACGAGGATTATTGGCGTCGAGACGGTAACGGGCAGTCTTTGCCCTACCTGGACGGGGTGAGTGTGTCTTTCTTGCCTGACCAGCAGAGTGCGTTCTTGGAATATCTAGTTGGCTCGTTTGATTTACTTCCCAATATTGATCCGAGTTTCAAGGATGATCTTCTAACGGCCGATGGAGCCATGCAAGAGCGCTATGGGGAGGATCATATTCTAGAGCGCAGTCCATTCCTGAATACAGAATTTTTATTGTTTAATGCCGAGGCAGAAATTCCGTACGATTTGCGTTGGGCAATCAATGCTGGAATTGACCGAATACAGATGATGAAATTGCTGCGAAGCGGTATCGGTCGGCCAGCTAGTGGAGGAATCATACCCTTTGGCCTGCCAGGACACAATGAGCATATTGGTATTGAGTACCAGCCAGATAGCGTGAAAGCGCTGCTTGAATCTATCGATGAGTTGCCGGAATTGACCTTAACGACGGTGGCTAACTACAGAGATGTATGTGAATTTGTACAAGGTTCTTTAGGCCAATTAGGCTGGTCTATCGCCGTCGATATAGTGCCTTCAGCGACGCTGCGAAGCGAGAAGAGTGCTGGAACATTGGACTTTTTCCGCGCATCGTGGATTGCAGATTATCCCGATGCGGAGAATTATGCCTTGCTCTTTGCGTCTTCGATGAAGGCGCCGGCTGGGCCTAATTATTCACGGTATTCCAACCCAGAATATGACAGTTTGTACGAGCAGTTGGTTACTGCAACGGTAGATTCTGTCAAAATGGATTTGGCAGGCAAGGCCGATGCTTTGTTAATGCGCGATGCGGCCTGTATTCCTTTGTACTACGACGAGGTGGTTCGTGTATACCCTAAGGGTACGAGGGGATTGAAGACGAACGCACTCAATGCCTTATTGCTCAATGAGGTTATTCTTCCTCAGATTCGATTGGAGGACCAATAGTAGTAACTAAAGGGTAATGATCGCTGAGGTTGATGTGGTCTATGTGTTGATCGTAGCTTTCAATGCCTTCTGAATGCAATGTCCAATCGATACGAATAGGTAAGTATCTGCGCTTCAATGGTTCAAAGCTTCCCATTTTTCCAGAGCCTTTAAAAATGTATGGGTCTTCAAGGTTGAACAGAAGCCTTGCATAGAGATTTCCTCCTGGCACGCTGTTGAAGTCTCCACAGAGTACCACAGGATGAGGACTTTCTTCGATCCACTCTAGGATGGATTTGCTCTGAAGTCCTCTTGTTCGATCAGAACCGGCCAATTTTCGAGCGATTTCCTTTCCACGCTCCAGCAATTCTTCTGTACTGGGTGCAACTTCCATGTCGCCGTCCTGTACACCTGTGGAGTTTAAGTGAACATTGATGAATCGAACAGTATCCCAAGGAAGTACTATATCAGCCAATCCCGCGCTGCGATTAGGGTATCTCTTGCCTTGGTTGACATAGGAAAAAGTTAGGGGCTCCGTATGGATGATGGGGAATTTGGAAAAAATCCCAACGCTGTATCCGCTGATTTTAGGCGAAAAAGCCACGTGTCTGAATGATTTCTCTAGCGGTTTATGACTAGGTCGTCGCACCTCCTGCAAACAGAGCACATCGATATTCTCCCTTTCCGCCCAAGCGCTCATTTTCTCAGGAGCATCTAAGCCTTGGTAAAAAGCACGCACATTGTAGGTGGCGATGCGAAGGCAATCTTGAGGCTCATCCTTTGGTTTGGCAAACGGGAACTGGGCTAGGGCGGGAATAAACGTCAAGGCAATCCCGATCAAATTTGGTAAAATGCGCTTCATGGAAATTCGAAGGGTCACTAAAAGCAATACGAAATGAGGTACGATCAACGTTGGGAAAATCAACGAAAGCAAACTAGCTCCAGCGAAGATGTTGGCCGGTAATAAGGACCCTAATCCACTCACCACAGTACCTAAGAGCAGGAGGCGGTTGATCCAGGTGAGTATGAAACGGCGTTTTCTCACTCTTCGTTAGAAATCTTGAATAAGTAGGCCTTTTCCTCCTTGGACAAGCTGTCGTAGCCTTTTTCTTTGATTTTATCGAGTATGGCGTCCATCTTAGCGGTGTCCTGGCTCGATTTGGAAGAGGAGCCTTTTGGCTTTTTTACTTCTTCGTATTTGACGTAGCTGCTTTCACCAAAGCTGAATCCACGGCGCTTCTTTTTTGACTTTGGGCGGAAGAGCATATTCCTTACTGCATCAATGATCTGAAAGAGGTAAACGTTCCACTCGTGTCCTCGTCGCATGCTGCGAATGAAGAAAAAGGCAACAATGGCCCCACCAAGGTGCGCAATATGACCTCCAGCGTTTGATCCAGTCAGATTTAAGACATCTAGCGTTACAATACCCGCTGCGAGCATCCAATATTTGATTTCGAAGATGCCCCACAATCTTACAGGCATCTGTGGCATATACAAGGCTCCAGCTACCAAAACAGCAATACACCCGGCGCTAGCACCTACCATAGAGCCTTGACCAAGTATTGGGCTAAGGTTGTAGAGTATGATGTACAAAAGACCACCACCAATGCCGCCGTAGATATATAGGGCGAGCATTCTCTTTTCACCGAGGTACTCCATCAAGATCTTCCCTGAGAAGTAAAGCACGATCATGTTGAAGAGTATATGACGGAAGCCAAAGTGCGTAAACATGTACGTCAAAATGGTCCAGGGTCTCAGGAGCAGCCTCAACGGATCGGAAGGAAGTGCGAGTAAATCGTCGGCGAGGTTAGGGATTAAACCAAAGTTTCCAGTGAACAGGCTAGTAAAGGCATTGGTCAATGCAAACAACAGGAATACTGAAATATTCAGGTAAAGCAAACGCGTCAGGTAATCTCCCTGGAAGGCATCGTATTTCGCTCTTTCAAATAAACTGCTCATGAATACTGGTAAACGGGTTGCTTAAAGGTACCTGGTTTTACGCCATCTGCGTATTAACAAAAAGCCAAATAACATACCGCCGAGATGAGCAAAATGCGCAATGCCACTATTGCTGGTTGCAAAACCGTTGTAGAGTTCTAGCAATCCATAGCCAATCACGAAATATTTCGCCTTTATAGGGAAAAAGAAATTCAAGTAAATCACTTGGTTAGGGAAGGTCATACCAAAGGCAAGCAGTACGCCGAATACTGCACCTGATGCCCCGACCATAGGCGTGTTGAGTAATCTATTTAAAGCCCCCATCGTGCTGTTGGTATAGTTGTACCCGCGTTCAATGAGTTCGGCCCCCTCGGTGACGACCACCTGTAGGTTTTCCGGACTTACGCTCGCAGCTAATGAATAATATTCATAGGCATTTACAGCAATCTGTAGCGCACTAGCGCCCAAACCGGTAAGCATATAATAAATCAAGAATCTCTGCGATCCCCAGTAATTCTCCATAGCACTGCCCAAGAACCAGAGCATAATCATATTGGAAGCAATGTGTCCAATATTTCCATGCATGAACATGTGCGTGACGAGCTGCGACGGAATAAAACTTTCGCTGGCTGGATAATACAGACCCAACCACTGGGTGATGTCCACTCCAAATGTGGAACGGAAGCTAATCATCCCCATGAAGAACAAGCCATTGATAATGAGTAGGTTCTTCACTACTGTGGGCATGAGGCTAAAGCGTTGCTGTGCGATCATATCTTTTAAACAAGATCCTCCTGTTGGAGTTCAGTGATTATTTTTTTGCCGTTGGGCCCAATGCTTGGATTAGCACTGCTGAACAACTGTTCTCTTAAGTGTTCCATGGCTTCTTTATTCACCGTGCTTTTCGCAGATTTTGTGGCCAATTCAAGAGCAAACGCCTTCAGTAATTTGGATTCACTCACATCTTCCATGTTGCTGAGTTCATCCATAAACTGTTCCATAGCGCCCAATGCCTCTTCGGCTGCCAAGACGACAGGCGCACCAACAATTTCTACACTGCTTTGATCGGCACTTAAGTTCCAGTCAAACCCTGTAACGGCAAAGGCGCTTGCATATTCCTCGAGCAAGAGCGCATCGGCAGGGGTGATTTGCATGGTGGCAGGAAACAGTAATTGTTGAGAGGCTACACTGGCACCTTGAAGCTTCGACCAAATTTGGTCGAACTGCACACGAATCTGAGCCTGCTTGGTATCGATAAGTAAAAGCTTGCTTCCCAGCACTGTGACCATATACTTTCCCCAGGCCAATACTTTCGGCATTTGTTCGCTGAGGTTAATTTGGTCTTCCTCGGACCAAAACTGCTCCGCGGAATTACTCAATGCCGGTACCTCAAGCTCAGGGTTGGTGTTGAGTAGTTTCTCTGTTTTGATCCTCTCGTACTGTTCGTCTGGTGTTCGAAGTTGAGGTCTGCTGATGCCATTGTCCGGTTCAAAAGGATTAAAATTCGGATTTACTCGAATTTTTGGCTGAGGCGGTATGTGTCCCTTGGGCATCGGCGGCACCGAGAAACTGACCTCAGAATTAAAGTCAATGGCAGGGGCTACATTAAACTGGCCTATGGCATGACGCGCGGCACTGCGTAAAACAGCGTAAATGGCGCGTTCATCTTCAAATTTCACCTCTGTTTTTGTAGGATGAATATTTACATCAAGCCCGTTCGGATCTACTTCTAGGAAAAGAAAATATCCCGGGTGGTGTTCTGCACTGAGCACTTCTTCAAAAGCTTCTCGGAGCGCATTATGTAAGTACGGAGATTTAATAAACCTTCCATTGACGAAGAAGAACTGCTCGCCACGTTTTTTCTTGGCAAACTCAGGTTTTAGCACAAATCCAGTCACTTTTATCACATTGGTGTCTTCACTGATCGGGACCAATTTTTCATCGAATTTCCGCCCGAAGATTGCGCTTATGCGTCGACGTGAGTTTTCGGGCATTAAATGAAAGAGGACCTTTTCGTCGCTCTTTAATACCCATTCGATATCTGAATGCACCAAGGCGACACGATGAAATTCATCAATGCAATGCCTTAATTCTATTCTGTCGTTCTTTAAAAATTTCCGTCTTGCGGGAACGTTGTAAAACAGATTTCGAACCTCCACAATACTTCCCTGAGGTCCAGGATACGGTAAATTCGCAGTGATTTTGCCATCCTCTAGCTTCAACGAGGTTCCCATTTCGCTGCCCGCCGTATTCGTCTTGAGTTGTACATACGCTACGGCAGCAATAGACGCCATAGCTTCCCCTCTAAATCCACGCGTATTCAAGTTGAACAAATCCTCGGCAGAAGAAATCTTCGAGGTGGCATGGCGACGAAAACAAAGCTCGGCATCGGCCGCATTCATACCGCTTCCGTTATCAGTTACAACGATGGCCGTTTTACCCGCACCCGTAAGACTTAAGGTGATTTTCGTTGCCCCAGCATCAATGCTGTTTTCAAGCAACTCCTTTACCACTGAGGCAGGCCGTTGAACAACCTCACCCGCAGCAATCTGATTGGCAACGTGGTCTGGAAGAACGGAAATTAGTGCGGTCATAAAAGGAATTTAGCGGCAAAAAAGAGTAGTAATAATAGGAAGGCGAGACTGTACAACAAGCGCTTGGCATAACCGTCGCTCTTTCTAGCACTTTGAGCCCTGCGTAAATCCCAGTTGTCTCTTAAACGCTGTCTGTACTTCTCTTTGTTATCGAAGGGAATCTCGTCTTCACCTTCCGGACGTTCCAACAATTTCAAGCGCTCCTTACGCTCGTCGTGAAAGCGTGCCTGATGTTGAAAACCGCGAGGTTGATTACGTGCGAAAAATCCCATATTGTCTTAACTTCTCCTTTCTCAAAGGTAATAACCTCAAGCCATTTTTACGACTCTATGAAGCGTCATCTATATATCCTTTTTTTCGTTCTCATCCTACCTGCATTATCCGTTCAAGCGCAGTCGTTAGACGCAGCTGGAAAGGTGGATAGTCTTTTGAAAGCCATGAGTTTAGAGGAGAAGGTAGGCCAATTATTCATGGTCGCTGCCTACAGCAACAAAGGTGAGAAGCACCAAGCTTACCTTGAAACCTTGGTAAAGAATTATGGTATAGGCGGTGTCATTGTAATGCAGGGCGGTCCGGAGCGTCAAAAGAAATTGGTTCAGCGCTTACAGGCGGCTTCAAAGCTTCCCTTATTGGTGGGTCAGGATGCAGAATGGGGCCAAGCGATGCGATTAGATAGCACCTATAAATTCCCAACTTCTCTCACCGTCGGCGCGGTGCAGGATATGGATTTAGTGGAGGATCTGGGCGCGGCATTGGCTTATGAAAGTCACAAAACTGGCGTTCATATGAGTTTTTCACCGGTCCTAGATGTCAATACCAATCCAAAGAATCCAATTATTGGTGCCCGTTCTTTTGGGTCAAATCCCCTTGAAGTAAGTAAAAGAGGACTCGCTTTGACGCGTGGTATGGAGCGGGCCGGTGTATTGGGAAGTGGAAAACATTTCCCAGGCCATGGCGATACCCAATCGGACAGTCATAAGACCCTACCAGTGGTAGATAGAACTCTTGAGGAGTTAAAGGAGGTGGAGTGGGCGCCCTTTCAATCGGCCCTTAAAAACGGTATCGGTTCGATCATGGTGGCACATTTGAACATCCCTTCCTTAGAACCTTCAGGCAAACCAACGAGCTTGAGCTCCAAGGTCATTAATGATATACTGCGCAAGGAGTGGGGCTACGACGGTTTGGTACTGACAGATGCCCTGAATATGAAAGGAGTTAGTGAGTTTGCTCCTGTGGGTCAATTGGAAATTGAAGCATTCAAAGCCGGTAATGATATTTTACTCTTTGCCATGGATGTGCCCAAAGCTTCGAAACAGCTCGTCGCTGCCTTTGAAAGCGGTGAACTGAGCAAGGCGGAACTCGATCAGCGTGTACGTCGCATTCTCTTAGCAAAAGAAAATTCTTCGAGCTGGCAGCACTGGGCGTGGGCCAAAGAAGTTGCACTATCTAGTGAATTATCTGCCCGCTACCCAGATGCCACTGCATCGAATGAAGCATTGACCTTTCGATTGGTTCGCGATGCAGCTACCTTACTCGATAAAGGAACGGCACCTTTCCCTATCCAGAGCATTGAGGGCACCTTTGCTCACATTGCGATCGGGACCAACCCTGAGATAAACGTGCTGAACGAATACCTCGATCGCTACGCCAGCTTTGATCACTTCACCAACGTTGCCCCCAAGGGGCTATTGCGTCATGAGGCTATTGTTCTAAGTTTCCACCAAGACCCTAAAAATCCATGGCGCAGGTACAAGCTCACCTCGAGTGAGAAGGCATTGATTTCCGGATTACAGGCGGCGGGAAAGTCCATTTACGTGTTGCACTTTGCCAATCCTTACGGACTATTGACCTATCCGGAATTGAGCGACAATTCGAAAGTGTTGTTGATGTATGAAAACAATGCTGCGGCACAGAAATTAGCACCGCAATTCTTGTTTGGCGCTCGCGCGGCGAAGGGTAAATTGCCAGTCGAGCTGAATGGTTGGGGCGCTCAGGGCAGCGGTCTCAAGAGTGAGAGCATGAAGCGCCTCGGGTACGGACTGCCCTCGGAAGTAGGCGTTCGTAGCGAGCAGTTACTTAAGGTGGATTCTATCATGGAATTTGCCATTTCAAAAGAGGCAACGCCGGGAGGGCAGATATTGGTAGCACGAGGCGGTACTGTGATTTATAATAAGTCGTTCGGCTATCACAGCTACGATAAAAAAAAGGCCGTTAATTGGACGGACCTCTACGACCTCGCCTCGGTCACTAAAATCACGGCCACCTTGCCTGGAGTAATGAATTGGTATGAGAAACAGCCGCTGCTTTTAGAAAGCACTGTGGGGCAACAATTGCCAGAGTTGGCCTCATCAGATAAAGGTAATCTAGTGTTAGAAGATGTGTTGGCACATCAGAGCGGTTTACCTGCTTGGATCCCGTACTATTTAAGAACCATAGAGACCGACTCTGCGAAGGCCTTTTGGTACGTGAGCAGTAAAACACCAGGTGCTATCAAGGTAGTGGATGGGCTTTACTTGCGCCCGGAAATTCGCGATACCATATATGCCATGTTGGAGCAAAGTGAACTCAAGGGTAACGAGTACCTCTATTCAGATTTGGGCTATTATTTGTTTCAGCGCATGTTGGAAAAACGCAATAACGAGCCATTAGATACTTGGGTACAGACTACGTTTTATGAGCGATTGGGAGCTTCGAGATTGACCTACAAACCATTGGAAAAAGGATTTAATCTGGAAGAAATAGTGCCTACCGAGAAAGACGGGTATTGGCGGAATACAACAGTGCAGGGCAATGTCCACGACATGGGTGCGGCGATGTTGGGCGGAGTTGCCGGGCATGCAGGTCTATTCTCAAATGCGAATTCGTTGGCCAAAATGATGCAGATGTACCTATGGGGCGGTGAATATGGAGGCGAAAAGTATCTCGAAAAAGCCACTATTGAGAAGTTTACCTCTTGTGCATTTTGCGAATTAAAGAATCGACGGGGATTGGGTTTTGACCGTCCGCAGTTGGACGATGGACCGGGTCCTAGTTGCACCTGCGCTTCTAAACAAAGTTTTGGTCATACCGGTTTTACAGGTACCATGGTTTGGATGGATCCTGAGGAGGAGCTTCTCTATATCTTTTTGAGCAATAGAACGTATCCAGATATGGAGAACTGGAAATTGAGCAAATACGATATTCGGACAAATATTCAAGCTGCTCTTTATGAGTCGTTGAATTAAAAGTATTTTTGGTGCATGAAAATAGGTGTCGTATG
>JBNAAX010000003.1:0-58519 GCA_049631665.1 Schleiferiaceae bacterium | reverse complement strand
TACGAAGAACGTTTGCGCTTCCATGGGTATACGAAAGAAGAGGTAGAGCGCGTCTTACTTCCTATGTTCAATGATGCCAAAGAGGCCATTGGCTCTATGGGAGCGGATAACCCAATTGCCGCGCTAAGTGAGCAACCACAGCACTTGAGTCATTACTTCCGCCAGCGTTTTGCACAGGTAAGTAATCCTCCTATTGACAGCATCCGCGAGCGTTCGGTGATGTCTTTGACGGCACTTTTGGGTAAGACGCGTAATGTCCTAGATGCTACCGATGAGCACTGCCGTAAGATCCGCATTGAACAACCGGTATTGACCAACGGTGAACTACAGAAATTGCGCAACATATCGGCACCAGGCTTTGCTTCGCATGAAATTGAAAGTCTGTTCTATGCTGATAATCCTGAGACCGGACTAGAAAACGCCATCAAAAGTATCTGTAAAGAGGCCGATTTTGCCGTGAAATCGGGCAACAACCTATTGATTATATCCGACCGCAATGCCGATAAGAACAGAGTGGCTATTCCGTCGCTTTTAGCCGTGGGCGCCATTCATCACTACTTGATTAAGCAAGGAGTGCGTTCTAATGTCAGCTTGGTTGTTGAATGTGGAGATGCGAGAAGCACCCATCATTTTGCGACGCTTTTAGGCTACGGAGCCAATGCGATTAACCCGTACATGGTGTACGATATCCTGCGTCATTCTCTGAAAGAGGGAAGGGTAGAATCTACTTCAGCTAATACTGAGTTATACGCTTATTTCGAGAAGGTTAAGAATTACCAAAAGGCAATTGGCAAGGGACTATTGAAGATCTTCGCCAAGATGGGAATCTCTACTTTGGAGAGTTACCAGGGCGCTCAGATTTTTGAGCCTATCGGACTAAATGGTCGAGTGGTCGGAACGTGTTTCCGTGGCTCACTAAGTCGCATTGGTGGTTTGGACTTCGAGCACATCGCGAAGGAGCAATTGGACAAACTCTCTCTGGCATTAAATGATGCTGAAGAGACCTTGCCTTACGGCGGGGTGTACCATTGGCGCGTGAATGGTGAATACCACCATATGAATCCGCGTACCATTACCGCATTACAACGTGCTTGTCGTGAAGGCAATTACGAGCACTTCAAGAATTACAGTGCATTACTAGATGGGAACGGTCGCTCGTTGCGCCACTTGTTGGAATTTAAACAGCGTCCATCCGTCCCACTAGAAGAGGTGGAAGCGGTAGAAAACATCTTGAAGCGTTTTGCTACTGGGGCCATGTCTTTTGGTTCTATATCGCACGAAGCCCACAGCACGCTTGCAGTGGCGATGAATAGAATAGGGGCTAAATCGAACTCAGGTGAAGGTGGTGAAGACGAGATTCGCTTTGGCACCAAGGAGAACGGCGATAGCGAAAACAGTGCGATTAAGCAGATTGCCTCTGGCCGATTCGGGGTGACGATCAATTACCTCGCGAACGCTGTTGAACTCCAGATCAAAATGGCTCAAGGTGCAAAGCCTGGTGAAGGTGGGCACCTGCCAGGGCACAAGGTGGACGATTGGATCGGTCGAGTACGCCATTCTACCCCGGGGGTAGGTTTGATTTCTCCGCCGCCACACCACGATATTTATTCGATTGAGGATTTGGCCCAATTAATATATGACCTCAAACGTGCCAACCCTAAGGCAAGAGTGAGCGTGAAGCTTGTTTCTTTAGCTGGGGTAGGAACCATCGCTACGGGTGTTGTAAAGGCCAAAGCAGATACCGTCCTTATCTCAGGAATGGATGGAGGTACAGGTGCTTCGCCACTTAGTTCTATCCAGCACGCAGGTGTGCCATGGGAATTAGGCTTGACAGAGGCGCATCAGACATTGGTGAGTAGCCGATTAAGAGACCGCGTATTGCTCCAAACCGACGGGATGATTCGCACCGGTAGAGATTTGGCCATTGCCACCTTACTAGGTGCTGAAGAATGGGGCGTTGCCACGGCTGCCTTGATCGCAGAAGGGTGTATCATGATGCGTAAGTGTCATTTGAATACCTGTCCAGTGGGTATTGCGACGCAGAATCCAGAGCTGCGCAAGTTGTTCTCAGGAAAGCCTGAGCACGTGATCAATATGTTCTCTTTCATGGCGCAAGAACTGCGCGAGATTATGGCGGAATTGGGCTTTAGAACCATAGAAGAAATGGTTGGACAAGCGCATGTATTGAAACAGAATACAAAGGCAGGCAACTGGAAAGCGGCATTATTGAATTTAGACCCCTTACTGAAATACGCGGATTGGCGTAAGACCACCAAGGGATATCCATCGCAGCCTATTCCATCTACCGCATTAGATACTGCCATGGTGGAGGCCGTGCACAAGTACAAAGCGGATCCAAATCCGGCGCAGTATTCTTTCGAAATTCTCAACACGGACCGTTCTACGGGGACCACAGCGAGCCATGAGGTAGCTAAATGGCGCGGTAGCGCTGGATTACCGGGTGATGCACTCACATTTAACCTTGTAGGTTCAGTGGGTCAAAGCTTTGGTGCCTTTGGCGCGAGAGGACTGACCTTCAATCTCGTTGGAGAGAGTAATGACTACACTGGTAAAGGCCTTAGTGGTGCGAAAATTATTATTCGTAAACCTGAAGATGCCACGATTGTTGCGCACGACAATATCATTTGTGGTAACGTGGCCTTGTACGGAGCGACCTCCGGTGAGCTTTATGTAAACGGGATTGCCGGTGAACGTTTCTGTGTACGAAATTCAGGTGCCAAAGCCATTGTAGAAGGTGTGGGTGACCACGGACTGGAATACATGACCGGTGGTGAAGCCATCATCTTGGGTACCACGGGTAAAAACTTCGGTGCAGGGATGAGTGGTGGAATCGCTTACGTCCTAGACGCCCACGGCACTCTTGAAAGCAGATTTAATAACGATAGCGCTGATCTAGAGCAGCCATCTGTTGAAGACTTAGCCTACTTACAATCTCGCATTCAGGCGCATTTGGACCATACGGGTAGTGAGCGTGCTAAGGCATTGCTGGGCGATTGGAATACTGCTTCAGGCCAATTTGTCAAAGTATTCCCAAGAGATTACAAACGCGTTCTAGAAGCGAAAAAAGCACAAGCACATGGGTAAGGATACCGGATTTTTAGAAGTAAATCGCCAAGGGCCGGCTATGCGCCAGCCTGAGGAGCGAGTTAAAGATTATAAAGAACATTACTTACCGCTAGGCGAAAGAGCCACTGAGCAAGCTTCGCGCTGCATGGACTGTGGTGTGCCTTTCTGTAACTCTGGATGTCCATTGGGCAATCGTATTCCTGAGTTTAACGACGCGGTTTACCGTGGTGTTTATAAAGAAGCATACCAGGTTTTACGTACGACGAACAACTTCCCTGAATTCACGGGTAGAATTTGTCCTGCGCCTTGTGAGGCAGCCTGTGTATTGGGCATCAATAACAACCCGGTAACTATTGAATTCATTGAAAAAGAAATCAGTGAAAAGGCCTGGGAAGAAGGTTGGGTGGTACCAAAGCTGCCCGTGGTTAGAACGGGTAAAAGCGTAGCCGTTGTAGGTGCAGGCCCTGCTGGTTTAGCCGCTGCGGACCAATTGAACCAAAAAGGCCACCGTGTCAAAGTCTTTGAACGCGATGCTCGTGTTGGAGGACTATTGACCTACGGTATTCCCGATTACAAACTTGAAAAGCATGTAGTGGCACGCCGAGCGGCCATCATGGAAGAAGAGGGCGTCGTATTTCAATGCAATACGGAGATTGGCACAGACATCACGCTAGAGGAATTACGTGAATCTTTCGATGCTGTACTCATTACTATTGGTTCAAAGCAACCTCGAGATATCCGTGCGAAAGGCAGAGAGGCTAAAGGCGTCCACTTTGCCATGGACTTCTTGCACTTGAACAACCAGAAGGTCGCAGGTGATGCGCCTGTAGGTCAGGACATCACAGCCAAGGATAAAACTGTTCTCGTCATTGGCGGTGGAGATACAGGTTCGGATTGTATCGGTACCTCTATTCGTCAAGGGGCTAAGGAGGTGATCCAGGTGACCATTGAAGAGCAACCACCGTTGGAGCGCGCTGAGAGTAACCCATGGCCAGAGTGGCCGAAGATTATGCGCACGTCGTCTTCTCATGAAGAAGGCTGTGAACGTATATGGGGACTGAATGCGACTTCTTTCAATGCTGATCAGCAAGGAAATCTGGTAAGCGTGAGCTTTGATGAAGTTCGCGGAGTGGAATTGGCCGGTAGATGGCAATTTGTTCCAACCGGAACCCAGCGCACCATTGAATGTGATATGGCTGTATTGGCTATTGGTTTCGTCCATCCAGAGCACGAAGGTCTCGTGAGCGGTGCAGGCTTATCAACAGATCCACGAGGAAATATTGCTGCAGAAGGTTTTAAGACGAGTATGGAGGGTGTTTTCACGGCCGGGGATGCGCGCAGAGGACAAAGTTTAGTGGTTTGGGCCATCGCTGAAGGTCGTCAGGCTGCTGATGCAATTGATGAGAGCTTAGTTGTTTTGTAGTGCGTAGGCGTTTAGCGTAATCGCGATACTTAGCCACACTACATAGGGAGTAAGCAGCCAGGTAAGCTGGGGCAGATAAGGCTTTGCCTTGATAGCCATGAACCCAACCACAAAGACCAATAGGATGATTTCAATCAAAGCGATTCCCATCCAGTGCAGGTCGAAGAAAAGTGGATTCCAAAGAATGTTCAGGACCAATTGGACCCCATAAATCCATAAAATGGTCTTACTAAGTGCTTCAATTTGAACGGCTTTATCCATAAAAATGCTTAACCATATCATTATCCAGGTCCAAGAAGCACCAAATACCCAACCCGGTGGCGTCCATGGAGCCTTATTGAGGTTCGTATACCAACTGCCCATGGGACCTTCGCCCATTAGGTAACTGCCCAAAGCAAGGGCACCAAAATTCAAAACGAAAAAGAGGAGGAGTCTCATATTACCTTTGGCCATTCCATTCATTATAAAATTGATCTAAAAAGCCCTCCATATACTGATGTCTTTGTTGGGCTATTTTTTTTCCGCTCTTGGTATTCATTAAATCCTTGAGCAGGAGCAGCTTTTCATAAAAGTGATTTATGGTGGGCGCTGTCGATTTCTTGTATTCTTCCGTGGTCATATTGAGGTTCGGGGCGATCGCGGGATCGTAAATAGCTCGGTTCTTAAATCCTCCATAGTTGAAGGTGCGCGCAATCCCAATGGCACCGATGGCGTCAAGACGGTCGGCATCCTGAACTATATCTAGTTCGATGCTCGAATGGTTACGTGCATTATGACCTCCCTTGAAGCTTACATTTTCAATAATAGATACTACATGATTGACCTTATGCGTCTCAATCCTTGCATTAGAAAGGTACTCCCTAGCTTTTTTTGGTCCAATTTCTTCATCACCCCCATGAAACTTTGAATCTGCTATATCGTGTAAAAGCGCGGCTAATTCCACGACTTCCAAATCACATTCTTCCCCCGAAGCTATAAGTTTTGCATTCTTCCATACTCGTTCAATATGGAACCAGTCGTGACCGCCTTCAGCACCTGCTAGCGTCTTTTTTACATATTGTACGGTTTCTATTATAGAATTTGAATCTTTCATAGATAGTTTCTTAAACTATTGTTAATCAGTGCTTTATTTGTTTTCTCCGCGAGAATTTATAGATTAGTCAAAATCAAAACCATCAATTATGCGTAAATCTTTACTTTTTATTTTAAGCACTCTTAGTGCAGCTTTAGGAGCACAAACCTTATCTGTTCCTACAATTCCATCCGCCGGGGTGACATTCTCAATGACTATTAAGTCGGATACCGTGGCTCATCCTAGCCAAGGTAACTGGGACTTTTCAAATGTAACAACAGATGCTACAGGCACCGTAGAGTTTGAATCAATTTCCAGTACAAATTACTCTAATAACTATCCGAACGCAACCCATGTGAAATATGAAGACGGTAGTAAGTTCTTCTTGGGTTTCGATAGTAATGAATACACTTTTCATGGCGAAATAACTGTGATTACAACATCTTATCAGACACCCCTAGTTCTTCACACATATCCATTTGCTACTGGGGATACTCATTCTGACTCGGAGACTGATATCTCATTTACTTGTAGCGGCTGTCCTCCAGCAATGGAGAGGGACGATTCAGTTTATACTGAATCTCTTTCGTCTGGTACATTGACTATGCCGGACGGTACTGTTCATAATACTGCCACCTTAGTTTATACAACAAGAACATGGAATGACGGCCAAATTGGATCGGCAACATGTAATTTATTTATGGAGCAGTGGCATTGGTGGGTATCTGGCTACCCAATGCCTGTCGCGCAGACTGTAGAATTATCAACGACGGGACCATGTCCTCCAAATGTGGGTTATCGAGAATCTAAATTCCTGGTTGGTAACCCGTTTAATATTGATGAGAATGCACAGAATGTACTAGGCCTATATCCTAATCCAGCGAAAAGGGTTCTAACAGTTGGTCAATTAAGTAGTGGTGCACACAACTTTGAAATACGCGATATTACTGGGCGACTTGCTCTAAACGGTACTTTGTCAGAAACTGAAAATACGATCGATATTAGTTCTTTGAATACTGGAATGTACTTTATGGTAATTGACGGTGTAAAACAACATGTTATGAAGTTTGTGAAGGAATAATTATTTACTTTTTAACTTCATTATTCTAAGACGCCCTGTATAAAACATACAGGGCGTTTTTATTTCCTGAATTTAGTCCACTTTACCTGAAATTCTTCCTTTCAGTAATTACATTTACCTCATGATTCTTCCACTTAAACAGCGCGTTCAGAAGTTTCTGGAAAGTACTGCCTTAGATATTATTGGTGTCTTATTGGTGGTGGGAGTGAGCATAGCCCTTGGCTTTCACAATACTGTGGTTAATGGCCTGCCTATTGGATGGCTTTCTACGATAGGAGCAGGGGTTAGCATGATGGTTACTCGTTTGGTAACTAAAAGAAACAATATTGGGAATCTTATTGGATTGGCCACAGCTATCAATAGCGCAGTTGTTGACTACTACCTTGGAAATGAAGCCGCAATTCTTACGTATCTGATATCCTTTTAGGTGCTGGAATGAGCTATTTGTATTGGAAGCGTCGTCCGAATAGGGTACCTCGTAAAATAGACAACATCTTCTTTGTGAATGTTGGAATTGCCTTTGTTCTTGCGACAGTATTGAATTATATCGGGTTTACCGATGTCTTGAACGGGCCACTCGGCGATCCGGAGTAAGTTTTTGGTAACCTCTGCAATAACAGGAATCACTTACAGCGGTATTCTGAATACACCTCGAATGTATGCGGATACATGGGCTTCATGGCAAGTCAATAATATTCTCAAGTTGCAGCAGAATATCCTTTTTGGAAATGTGGCTTACATTCTCAAGTATACCTTCTACCTGTTCAATGCAGGCCTTGCCTGGGTTGTATGGCATTGGATTCGTAAAGATGGTAGTGAAATGGATAGAGGACTACCTAATCAAAATACCCTTTGATTTCAGCACGGGCAGGGGCTCGCTGAAGGCCATATCAATGGTCCCAGGACCAAAAATGTATTTACGGTCTTTCATCTGACCGCCTTCGAAGAAACTTACCCAGTATTCATTGAACAGGTCAAAAATCTCCGGCATCACTGGCTCTAGCTTTGCCGCGGATTTCGCAGGGAGCACCTTGACCATTTTACGCAGCGTAGCAGTGCTTTTACCGCCTTTGGTTTCAAGATCGCTGTACCCTTTACTCTGAATCAAGATGTTTTCGAGCGGACCATTAGTATCATTGATCAAATGCATCCACCAAGTGGTATCACCGTGCTCATCAACTACCTCTAATGCAGCAACATAGACGTCTTTAACCTCGGGTATTTCAATGTCTTTTTTCATGTTTAGTACATTTTCTTTGGTTATTTCCCGATACAGAACTTGCTGAAGATGTTAGCGAGCAGGTCGTCGGTAGATATCGTACCGGTGATTTCACCCAAACCATCGAGCGCCAATCGCAAGTCCTGAGCCAATAAATCCCCAGGTATGCTGAGTTGAACCGCTTCGATACTTTTATCTAGCGCCAAAGAGGTTCTGCGCAAAGCATCAGCATGACGTGCGTTAGTTACAATGGTTTGTGAGGCGCTGTGTGAGGTCCAAGCGGTGGCCTCCTTAAGTGCTGTAAGGAGCTCATCAAGCCCTTCTTTAGACTTAGCGGCTATCTCGAAGATCTGACGCTTCGAATCCTTTAGTCTTGATAGAATTTCTGTCGTATCCGCTTGATCGGATTTATTGATGCACAAGAACAACTCTGCTTGCGGCGCCGATTGTTCCAAATGTGCAATACGCTGTTCTAGATCTGCTTCAGGCGCTGTGGCGTCAATGAGGTAGAAAATAACATCTGCCTTTTCAGCTTGCTCGAACGCCTTTTGGATACCAATTTTTTCTACATAGTCCTCCGTCTCACGGATACCAGCTGTATCAATCAAGCGGTAGGTAAGACCGCCATAATTGAACGTATCCTCGACAGTATCTCTTGTAGTTCCTGCTATAGAGCTAACAATGGCGCGGTCTTCACCTAGTAATGCGTTGAGAAGGGTAGATTTCCCCGCATTTGGGGCACCTAAAATAGCTGTGGCAATTCCTTTTTTTAGTGCGTTTCCGTATTTGAAGCTATCAATGAGTCCGCCCACATTTGTTTTGAGCGAGTGCAGCATTTTCAACAGATCTGCTCGTGAAGCGAACTCTACATCTTCTTCGCTAAAGTCTAATTCTAGCTCAATCATAGAAGCGAAATGCACCAGTTCTTCTCTGAAGGCGGTGATTTCATTTGAAAATCCTCCTTTGAGTTGGCGCAAGGCCACATCGTGCATGGTTTTGTTTTCAGCATGAATTAAATCGGCTACTGCTTCTGCTTGTGCGAGGTCCATACGACCATTCATGAAGGCGCGCATGGTGTATTCTCCAGGATCCGCTAGTCGCGCTCCAGCTTCAAGTAAGCTTTCCATAATGCGGCTGACGATGTATGGGGAGCCGTGGCAGCTGATTTCAAAGCTTTCCTCGCCCGTGAAGCTCTTTCCTTCTTCGAAGTAGGTGATAAGCACTTCGTCAATGTGTTCGCCGTCGATGCTGTAATCGCCGAAAAACGCACGGTGGGATTCTAATCCCGATTTCTGGATGCGTTTAGAGATGAAGTAGGGGGTGAGCAGCGCGGCAGAATTGGCCCCGCTTACTCTAACTATGGCTAAAGCACCAACACCTTGCGGGGTTGATAATGCGCATATGATATCGTCTCTAAGCATGGGTTAAAGATACATAGTTAAGTATTGAGCAAAGAAATTTGTCAAGAAGGGAATTCGATTGCAGGTTGGGTAGTACATTTGCACCAAACTCACAGAAAAAGCATCTCATGAGCGTATTAGTCAACAAGGACTCAAACATTATTGTACAGGGTTTTACAGGTAAGGAAGGTACCTTCCACGCTACCCAAATGATTGAATACGGTACCAACGTTGTTGGTGGTGTCACTCCAGGAAAAGGAGGCATGATGCATTTGGATAGGCCGGTATTTAACACTGTAAGCGAAGCCGTTGAAAAAGCGGGTGCTGATACCTCAATCATCTTCATTCCACCAGCATTTGCGGCGGATGGTATCATGGAGGCTGCTGAAGCAGGTATCAAAGTAATCATCTGTATTACTGAAGGCATCCCAGTAGCGGACATGGTGAAAGTGAAAGAGTACTTAAGCGACAAGGACTGTACGTTGATCGGTCCTAACTGTCCTGGGGTTATGACTGCAGGAGAAGCTAAAGTGGGTATTATGCCTGGTTTTATCTTCAATAAAGGTACCGTTGGTATCGTAAGTAAATCAGGTACTTTGACCTATGAAGCAGTCGATCAGTGTACAAAAGCCGGTTTAGGTCAAACAACAGCTATTGGTATTGGTGGTGACCCAATCATCGGTACAACTACAAAACAAGCTGTTGAGCTCTTGATGAACGACCCAGAAACTGAAGGTATCATTATGATTGGTGAGATCGGTGGTCAGCTAGAAGCAGAAGCGGGTAAGTGGATCAAAGAGAACGGTACGAAGCCTGTAGTTGCTTTCATCGCAGGCGAGACGGCTCCTGCAGGGCGTACAATGGGCCACGCAGGTGCCATTGTAGGTGGCGCTGAAGATACTGCTGCTGCTAAGAAAGCGATTCTTCGCGACTGTGGAATCACTGTGGTAGATTCGCCGGCAGACCTAGGTACTGCTATGGCTAAGTTGCTTGGTAAATAATCCAACATTTAATAAATACAGAGCCGCTTCACCATGTGAGGCGGCTTTTTTGTTTTAAACCGCCTTACCTTTACTACAATGAAACAAGTGAAATGCCCCTCATGCGCTCATTGGTATGAGGTTGATTCAGCACTAGATAAGTACCAGTACAAGTGCACACATTGTGAATCCGCCTATACAGTGAAAACTCGAAAACAGTTGGAACGCGAAGAGGGTATGAAAGCTCCGGTAAGTAAGCCGCCGTTGACTTGGAAGCGATGGGGAGATATGCATTGGTCACTTGTTATATTGAATAATATTGGCGTGGTCATTCAGACGATTATTTTCGCTATTGCCACCATTATTGGAATATTAGTAGCACCGTTGTAGGATATGGAATTCTTATCACCGAAAACCAAAGAACGAATCTCAAAACTTGAGGCTGAGAATGCTGAACTCAAAGAAGTAATTTCTAAGGGTAAAAAAACATCTTTTCTCAATCCTTTTTATTTATTGGTTACTACTCTTGTAGCAATTGGTATTTATCAATTTGTACAAAGGAATGATGGTAAGACTTCTGAGACACAAGAAGATAATATTGGGTCAATAGACAGAGTTGACACAATACACTCTTGGCAATCGTCAGATACAATGACGTATTCTATTCAGATAGGTGCATTTAAAAATGAAGTTTTCAA
This sequence comes from Schleiferiaceae bacterium, assembly GCA_049631665.1. Classification (GTDB taxonomy): domain Bacteria; phylum Bacteroidota; class Bacteroidia; order Flavobacteriales; family Schleiferiaceae; genus UBA10364. The sequence continues at coordinate 47,559 of JBNAAX010000003.1, read as the reverse complement.
AGAGTTACAAAAAAACACTCTCGACCACTCCATGATAAGTAAAGATAGTTTAGTGGTTATGGTTTTTGGTGAATATCGGTCACGTCATGATGCGGAAATTGCTTTGGGCATTGTGATTAACTTAGGTGTTGAAAATGCATTTATTGTTGCTCAGAAAAATGGAAAAGCAGTAGGTTTGCTCACTGAACAAAACCGCGAATAATTAAACACTATGGGTTTATTAGCAGGAAAGACGGCCATTATTACTGGTGCGTCGAAAGGAATCGGAAAAGGAATTGCTGAAGTTTTTGCACAGCAAGGCGCGAACGTAGCATTTACATTCCTTAGCTCTGTCGAAAGAGGACAGGCACTAGAAGAAGAGTTGAAAGCACATGGAGCCAACGTAAAAGGCTACCGATCGGATGCTTCAAAAATGGAAGATGCCGAGGCACTCGTTGCTCAGGTCGTAGAAGACTTTGGTGGTGTCGACATCGTTGTAAACAACGCTGGTATTACAAAGGATACCCTTTTAATGCGCATGACGGAAGAGGATTTTAACCGAGTGATTGAGGTGAATCTAAATTCAGTCTTCAACATGACTAAAGCCGTACAGCGCACATTCTTGAAGCAACGCTCAGGATCTATTGTAAACATTAGTTCTGTAGTGGGTGTGAAGGGTAACGCTGGTCAGGCCAATTATTCCGCTTCTAAGGCTGGTATTATTGGCTTCACGAAGTCAGTAGCACTTGAGCTAGGATCACGCAACATCCGTTGTAACGCCATCGCACCGGGTTTCATTGAAACTGAGATGACCGCTGTATTGGACGAGAAAACGGTTCAATCTTGGAGAGACGGTATTCCGCTCAAAAGAGGCGGTAGCCCAGAAGATGTGGCCAATGCTTGTTTATTCTTGGCTTCAGACATGAGTGCCTACGTAAGTGGGCAGGTCCTCAATGTTTGTGGTGGAATGTTGACTTGATGACTAGCGTAGTAGCTGCTATAGTTGCACTCAGTGCAGGATCAGTAGTTGCTTCGTTTCTATACTTTAAGCGAAGCGCTAAATTCCCATGGGATTTGGCGCTTTTGCGTTTGGTTTGGACGGGATTACTGGTTTATGCTCTTTGCGCTCCTCCGATATCTACAGAGCGCGAACAGTCTTTGAGGCCTGTGCTTACCATTGCGCTCGATTCTTCAAGGTCTTTGGGTGTATCAGGAGATAGCCTGGCCAATGTAGCCGTAGAAAAATTTGAAGCACTTGGTTATGATGCCATCGTGAGAGATTTCAATAAAAGCTCAGTGCCATCCAACAATGCCTGGGCGTACGTTGGCGATGGACATATTGCAAATCTTTTAGGATCGTCCATTCCTACATATTATCTATTAGCACCCTCAAAGCCCTTGCAACCTTCAGGTCTTCTGCAAGGTATAGTTGTTCCACAACGCGTTCTAAGCAATGCTACAATGAGGGTAGAAGTACTAGCCTCAAAAGAGGCGAATGTAGATGTATATTTCAATGGTAAAGCACATTCAGGACGTAACATAGATCTACAAGCACCGTCAAAATCGGGCATTTATAAACTACTAGCCGTAGCCACCCTAGGTGCGCAAAAAGACAGTCTTACGACCTTAGTTGATGTTAAGGAGTATTTAGCGACCATAGCCCTAGTAACGAATGCACCGCATCCGCACGAGGCGATGGTACGCCGCTGGTGTGAGAGCAAGGGTATAGCTGTTGAGCGTATTGCATGGAATGAGCTCGAACGGGTTTCCTCCATAAGTGGACCGTTGGTCACCATAGGTGGGGGTAAAGTTGCCATAGAAAAAGCGCACAGCAGTGTTAAAGTGCCTATGCTCCATTTAGACGGAGGAGCTGTACCTGCCTTTTCAAAGCCTATTTTAATTCCTACGTTATTGGATTACCTAGAGGTCGAGGTGTACAGCAAAGCTGAAAATGCCAGTATATCGGCAGGCGAATACCTTGATACTCGTGGCATTCATTGGTACAAGAGCGGTTTAGCTTCTGCCAAGACTCTTGATGCCTTTGAGGCACTCCTTGAAGAATTAATGCAACGATATGAACCCGCGCAATTGCGTCTAACGTCTCCACAGCAAGTGCCGTTAGGAGAAAGCGCTCAGATTTCAGGGGCAGTCGTGAACAGTCGTTTAGACGTATTGCCTGCAAATTTTAGTATTGAGATTAATCAGGGTGCTACGCTCGTTGAAGAGGTGACGCTTAGTCCAGAAGGGAATAGTGTTATAGGGAGTTTCACGCCTACAGTTCCTGGTGTTTATAAGGTAGAAGCTGTGGCCAATTGGTCGGGTGGAGCCTTAAAGACCACTTCAAATCTGCAAGTAAAAGATGTCGATGTAGAAAAGGTTCGGCCGAGAAATCAATCCCTGATCAACTCTTGGGCGAATGCCGGTGCTATGGACGGTGCAACAATAATCGAAAATGTAGCTCCTACAGTCCTAAGTTATGAGCAAAAAAATCCCCAGCACCTTCATGTTTGGTACTGGGGACTCGCCTTATTCATTGCATCGGCTGAATGGATCATTCGCCGACGTAGAGGTCTCGTTTAGAGATTGTTTGATAGGAATTCACCCAATTTAGCAGGTTCCATATTCTTGGCAACGATAACTCCATTGTCGTCGATGAGGATGTTTTGTGGGATGAATTGAATACCGTAATAAGTCGAAATCTCATTTTGCCAGTATTTCAAATCCGAAATCTGCGGCCAAGGCAATCCATCTTCTTTAATTCCTTTTTGCCATGAAGCGCCATCACGGTCCAAGCTTACTCCTAGAATATTAAAACCTTGTTCGTGGTACGTATTGTACAGCTCTACAAGCGCTGGATTGGCAGCGCGACAAGGACGACACCAAGATGCCCAGAAGTCTACGAGAACATACTTACCTTCAACAGCAAGAACATTTAGTGTACCACCCGTTGCTGATGTTTGAGCAAAGTCTTTGAACTGCATACCGATAGCCGAACGACCCATGGTTTCAACGCGCTCTGCGAGACGCGTGTAATCTGGGGCGCTGTGGAATTCAGGGCTTACCTGATCTAAAACAGCCTTCAAATCTTCATAGGTGAGATTGCTGCTTTGAGAAGAAAGGGCAATTGCCGCACCAAGGATATCGTTGCGCTTGGCAAATTCAATCTTCATGCGTTCTTGGCTTTCCATCAAATTCATAGCCTCCTCGCGAATTTCGTTCTGCGCATCAACGTCGTTTGAATCCATAGCCGTCATATATTTCTGCTCCAAAACCTGCATGGTTTGTCCGAAAAATGCGCTTTGATCATTCAATGCATCTGCACTATCATTCATGACACCTGCCTCGATATTAAAGCCAGTCATCTCATCAAAGGTGATATTTACATCGGCACCGTCGTGGAAGTAGACCGCTGGTTGACCCAATTCCATGATCTGTACCATAGTGAATTGATTGTCAAAATCACTCAAGTTTGCAGTGAGTGAACCGTCCGTAAGATTTCCCTCGTAGATAACGGAGTCTCCTTCTAAAGTGACCTTAACGGGGCTATCACCAGCACTTGGAATATCAATACTGAGCTGAAAGCCGTCCGAACTTTCTCCGCTACAAGCAAAAAGTAAAGAAGCAACTGCGGCTCCCATGAATATTTTCTTCATTGTTTGTTTAAGTTTATACCCTGCAAATTACAACACTTACGATGAAGAAATTTCTTTCCCTACTGTTAATTCTTTCTAGTGTCCAATTCTCTTCTGCGAAGGAGGGCATGTGGATTCCAATGCTCCTAAACAACAACATCGCAGATATGCAAGCCATGGGCTGCGAGCTCAGCGCCGAAGACATTTATAGCATCAATCACAGCTCGCTGAAAGATGCCATCGTCAGCTTTGGTGGCTTCTGTACAGGAGAGTTCATTTCTTCAAAAGGCTTAGTGCTAACCAACCACCACTGTGGCTATGGTCAGATCCAAAAGCAAAGCTCGATGGAGCACAACTACCTAAAGGACGGTTTCTGGGCCAATTCTATGGTTGAAGAGCTTAAGAATCCGGGATTATTTGTAGAGCAATTGGTGTACATGGAAGATGTGACCAATGAAGTGATGTCTTCAACGAATAAGGCAGAGGCGATGCAAAATCTCATCGCCACGAAAAAAGATGCTGACCCCGCATTGCTGTATGAAGTTGTTCCATTCTTCGAGGGCAATCAATACTACCTGTTGGCCACCAAGAAATACAACGATGTTCGCCTCGTAGGCGCTCCGCCAAGCTCTATTGGTAAGTACGGTGCAGATACAGACAACTGGGTGTTCCCCCGCCATACTGGAGATTTCAGTCTTTTCAGAGTATACGACGAAGCAGGCGCACCGTTTTCACCAACACAGCATCTAAAAGTGAACGTAGCTCCTCGCACACTCGGAGAATTTACCATGGTATTTGGCTATCCTGGTCGCACGCAGGAGTATCTGACGGCAGTAGAAATGGACCAATTGGTCAACGTAGAGAACGCTCGTCGCGTAGAAATCCGCGATGTACTTTTATCTATCATGGATGCTGAAATGCGTGCCGATGCTGCTGTTCAGTTAAAGTATGCTTCAAAGTATGCTCGTATTGCCAACGGATGGAAAAAGTGGATCGGCCAGATTGAAGGGGTAGCATTTACAAAAGGCGTGGACAGAAAACGCAAGCTAGAAGCAGAGTTCACCGCTCGTATCGCGGCCGATGCCAATCTTTGGGACAAATACGGCAGTCTTTTTAACGATATCGCCGTGGTTAGTACACAGATGTCCGAAGGGACCTACAAGCGCAATGAATTCGTAGAAACCGTTTACTACGGTATGGAATGGTTCAGCCTGGCCAATCGATTAATAAGAATGGAAACATCGGCTATCAGTGCCGCCATTTTGAGCTTTGACAAGGACTTTAGTTATGAGGTTAGTGCTAAAACGACAGCGGCCATGCTCGAGATGGCTATAAGAGAGTTGCCTGAAATCTCTGAACTTACAGGTGATGCGGCTTCATTTAACGCTGCCATTCACAATGAATTAAAAACCATTACTGCGGCAGCGCAGCGTGGAGACGTTTTCGAATTGGACAGCTTGGCGCCAAAGATGGCTGCATTTACAGCTGGAGCCTTTGGAATCTACAGAGCGAATTCGCCGTCGGCGGAATTGGCCTCGAAAGCTTCTGAGTTGAAATCGACCTACATGAAGGCTTTGATTGAAGTATTTCCTGAGCGCAACTTTTACCCGAATGCCAACAGTACACTCCGCGTGACCTATGGAAAACTCGAAGGGGTGAGCCCTCGCGATGCTGTAACCTACGGAACCACCACCCATTTGGATGGAGCGATGGCGAAATACAAGCCAGGGGATTACGAATTTGATATGCCTAGTAAACTGATCGAATTGTACGACAACAAAGACTACGGCGACTATGCAGAGAACGGAAAACTACCAGTCTGTAACATTGCTTCAAACCATACCACAGGTGGGAACAGTGGTTCACCGGTGCTGAATGCACGTGGAGAGCTCATTGGCTTGAATTTTGACCGTATTTGGGAAGGTACCATGAGTGATGTGAACTTTGATGCAAACATCTGCCGCAACATCATGGTTGATAGTAGATATGTCCTGTTTATCATCGATAAATTTGCCGGCCAGCGCTGGTTAATCGATGAAATGGAGTTGATTAAATAAATGAAGAGATACGCATTAATTCTAGGTATTTTGATACAAGCGGCCTGTGGTCGCGCAGGGGAGGGTGCCTACGAATTGGATGCGGCTTATACCTACTTAGGGGCCGATTTTCCATTAGAGCCCCCCTTAGATTACAGCAGTACTGCACCGGATTATATCACTCGTGACAATCGCCTAGACGGGGAGGTAGATAATCGCAAAGCTACTTTGGGCCGAGTGCTGTTCTACGACAAGCAGCTCAGTCTAAACAACTCTATCGCTTGTGGCTCGTGCCACATTCAGGCGCACGCTTTTGGCGATAGTTCCCAGCAAAGTATGGGATTAGACGGCGGTTTGACTTCGAGACAAAGCATGCGCCTCGTAAACACTAGGTTCGCCGCACTCCCGTCAATGTTCTGGGACCGTCGGGCAATCAACCTCAGAAACCAAGTTACGCAGCCTATTGAAGACCATATCGAAATGGGCTTCAGCGGCACGGGTGATCAGCCTGGCTTGGACAGCTTGTTGACTAAACTTCAGGGACTGCAGTACTATTCTGAACTCTTTGATTGGGCCTTCGAACAAGAAGGAACCACTATCAATAAACAGCGTATCGCCCAAGCACTAGAGCACTTTGTGAGTTCCATTGAAAGCTTTGATTCAAGATTCGATGAAGGTTTTGCGGCCGCGGGTGACATTCAAGGATCCTACTCGAATTTCACTCCTGCAGAGAACAGAGGGAAGTTTCTTTTTAGAGCTCCGCCTCAACTTGATAATCAAAATGTACGTACTTCAGGTGGTGCTGGATGTGCGGGCTGTCACCGTCCTCCAGAATTTGACATCGACCCTATGAGCGGGAACAATGGTGTTGACAAAGAGGCTGGTAATCCAGCAGGCTTTGACACAACCAATACGCGATCACCTTCGCTGAGGGATATTTTCGGTCCAGATGGTTCCGTCAATACACCGATGATGCACACTGGGAACTTCTTGGAATTCACAACCATAGTGGAGCATTATAATGAGGTCATACCGGATGTTAATAATCGTACCGTCGACGGACGTTTGGTTCGCGGATTAACCTCCGTAAAACTTGAGTTAACATCAACTGAACGTGCAGATTTAGAGGCATTCATTAGGACACTTACAGGTTCAAATATGTACTCAGACGAGCGTTGGTCTACGCCGTTTTAATGTGTAAAACTTACGGGCACTGATTATTGGGCAATTACGGGTGTTCGCCGTAATTTTAGCGCTTCAATAATTGATCATGAGAGATACTACAATTTTCGACCTAATCGCACAGGAAAACCAACGGCAGATCAATGGCATCGAGCTAATTGCTTCTGAGAACTTCGCCTCGCCTCAAGTTATGGAAGCGCAAGGTTCAGTTTTGACCAACAAATACGCAGAAGGATACCCTGGTAAACGTTACTACGGCGGTTGTGAGATTGTCGATGTAGTTGAAGATTTGGCGCGCGACCGTGCTAAGGAACTCTACGGTGCGGCTTACGTAAATGTTCAGCCTCACTCAGGTTCTCAAGCAAATGCAGCAGTGTATTTGGCTGTCATGAAGCCTGGTGATACTGTTCTCGGTTTCGATTTGAGCCACGGTGGTCACTTGACCCACGGATCTCCAGTAAACTTCTCAGGTAAAACCTACAATGCAGAGTTTTACGGAGTAGAGAAGGAGACCGGCCTATTGAACTACGATAAAATCGAAGCCAAAGCAAAAGAGTGCAAACCACGCATGATCATCGCGGGTGCTTCTGCATACAGCCGTGATATTGATTTCAAGCGTTTCCGTGAAATCGCTGATGAAGTAGGAGCCATACTTCTTGCAGATATTTCTCACCCATCAGGTATGATCGCCAAGGGCATTTTGAATGACCCAATGCCGCACTGTCATATCGTAACAACTACCACGCACAAAACTTTGCGCGGTCCTCGTGGTGGTATGATCATGATGGGAGAAGATTTCCCGAATCCTTGGGGTGAAACCAATATGAAGGGGGAAGTGAAGATGATGTCCAACGTCTTAGACATGGCTATCTTCCCGGGTATCCAAGGTGGTCCTTTGGAGCACGTAATCGCAGCAAAAGCAGTTGCCTACGGTGAAGCTTTAAGCGACGGATTCTTTGAGTACCAGCTTCAAGTGAAGAAAAACGCTGCAGCTATGGCGCAGTCTTTTGTCAACCGTGGTTACGACATCATTTCAGGTGGAACAGATAACCACTTGATGCTTATCGATCTTCGTAATAAAGGTGTCACTGGTAAGGCGACGGAGCAAGCTTTAGTAAGAGCGCACATTACTGCAAACAAGAACATGGTACCGTTTGACGATAAGAGTCCATTTACGACTTCTGGTATTCGTCTAGGTGCTCCTGCAATCACTACTCGTGGTTTGAAAGAGGAACACATGGATACTATTGCAGATTTGATTGACCGCGTTGTAACTAACATTGATAATGAGAGCATTATCACTGAGGTGGGCAATGAGGTTGTTAAAATGATGCAAGACCGCCCATTATTTACTTGGGAGTAAGTATTTTCGTGAGGTAACCAATAAACCCTCACAATGCAGAAATTCAATTTCAAGCGCTGTGGCTCTTTGGTCGCAGCGCTTTTGTTTTGCGGCCTAGTTCAAGCGCAAATCCAATTCGAACCAGATCGCACGATCAAAGAGTCTCGATTCGGCATCATCAAGAATACTATTTTGACCATAGACGACGACGCTAAGGCCATTGTTATGCGTCCACTCAAGAATCCCAATCTTGAAAAAAACGCGGTCAAACTATTCACGTTGATCGCCACGGATTACATGACCACTAAGCTCTTTCAAGACCATATTGAGCCTTTGGATGTTCATATTCGTTCTGTAGTGTCTTTTCCTAGCTTGTATCCCAATGTACCTGTGCTCGGTAGGTGGGGAGGTGGAGTCGACGGTTGGATGTATACTGGAGTAACCGGTATGTATGCTGCGGGGCTACTTACTGGCAATGAAAAAATGCAGGAGGCCGGTGTTCTTACTGTAAAGGCTGTTGTCGAATCTTATGTGGTCAGTCATATTGTTTTAAAAACTTTAGTAGCTCGTCATCGCCCAGCGCGTCCATTGGGTGTTTACGGTGAAACTGATAGAGACAGTCAATATCCTTTTGTGCACAGTCCTTTGGACTTTTTCAACTTTCATGTTCCTTACCTTCATTCCGATGCCTACGGCACTGGGTTCCCTTCGTACCATGCAACCATGTTCTTTGCCTTTGCAAGTGTAAATGCTAAGGTCTTTGAGAACAAGTGGATTCCTTATGGTTTAGCTACCACAGCACTTCTTCATGATATCCGTGGCCATAACCACTGGGTTAGTGAATTAGTAGCTGGTGCGGTGATCGGTGAATTCATTGGAAAGGTGGTGTATGAGAATTACCACAAGCAGAGAAGTGAATCGACTACTACAAGAAAGAAGAAGAAATTCAATACAGATTTGAGTGTTGGTCAGACTTTTGGAGTAATGGGTCCATCGCTAACTTTATCGTGGTAGTTTAGGCACTATTATTGCTTGAACTGGCGCGAAGATTATTTATACCATGAAGAAAATACTTCTATTTGCTGTTGCTCTAGGAATACTAAGTTCTTGTGAAACTCAAGAACCCGTTGATGTGAATACGGAGCGCTTTTACAGCTCACCCTGGAATGTAGAAATCACAAGAGCTCATAATGCAGTGGGTACGCTTCCCGCGGCAGAGGAAGACCATAGTGGTACGGTTACCTTGGACAAGGGCGGTTCTTTTCAATACAGCATGGAGGACTTAAATGACCACATGTACCAATGGTGGGGCTATAGTTGGTCTACGGACCAATTTTACATGAACTGGAGCCCCTGCTTGGACTGGTATATTAATGAGGCCGCTGACAGCATGTATTTAAACTATGACCACTACGATTACGATCCAAATACCGGGAATAGCTTCTATTGGAACTATTCGGTGTACATGACCAAATAACAAAAAACCGGCCCTGAGGCCGGTTTTTTATTCCTGTAATTGTTTTTTCAATCTTGCTACTTCCTTCGCTAATGTGTTTAAAATTCTGAAGGTAATCGCCGTAGTTGCTAGAAGGCCTACGGTTAAAATGTAGATCAAGTATTCCATAAGTGTTGCTGTTTTAGTGTATAACCAAGAAAACCCGCTTGTGTTCTCTAGAAGCCTCTGGAAATTCGGCGTTAGAAAAAACATCATACTCGTTAAAAAAGCCTTTTATATTTCTGCATCGTGATTATATTTGCAGCCCCAACAATGGCGAGGTAGCTCAGTTGGTTAGAGCGCAGGATTCATAACCCTGAGGTCACGGGTTCAACTCCCGTCTTCGCTACAAGAAAGCCCGAGACAATGTCTTGGGCTTTTCCATTTCTAGGATAAGCCTATTCTTCAATGAAGTCTAAATCACGACCAAAGGTTTCCTGCAGACCACTGATGGCCCAATAGGTGATGCACATCACAACGACCGCTGTGGCAATTCCGGAGTGTACGTAAGACAAGGAGCCTTGAAGGAGTAGGAAGAGCGCCGTGATCCCGTTGAGTGACCCTCTGACCATATTGGGAATAGTCGTGGCGGCTGTAGCTCTTAAATTGGTCCCAAAATTCTCCGCACCGATGGTCACAAAAACGGCCCAAAATCCTGTTCCAAAGCCCATGATGCCGATGGCAATATACATCTGTAATGCACCGCCAGCAGTGAAGAATAGCAACATACCAAGCATGGTGATGATGTAAAAAGCATGCATGGCCTTTTTTCTAGATTGCAAGTATTGAGAGAGTAGACCTATGATTACATCGCCTACAGCGATAGCACTGTAGCTTATCATGATTCCAATGCCTGGTTCAATAGGTTCGGTTATACCCATTTGCTTCGCAAACTCAGGGGAGAAGCTGATGAGAATGCCTACGACAAACCATGTGGGCAGGCCAATTAAAATACTGCGTAAGTAGCGCATGAAACGCTCACGCTTGTTAAAGAGCATCAGGAAATTTCCTTTGACAATGTGATGCTGTGCGCTCATCTTGTGGTACAAACCGCTTTCGAATACGCTCATGCGAAGCAGCAAAAGTGCTAGACCTAATCCACCGCCAATGAAGTAACAAGTACGCCAATCAAACCATTGTGCGATAAAAAAGGCGAGCACCGCACCGGTCAAGCCAACACCTGCAACTACTGATGTGCCTATACCGCGCTTTTCTTTTGGCAACAGTTCGCTTACCAAGGTGATGCCGGCGCCCAATTCTCCAGCGAGCCCAATTCCAGTGAAGAATCTTATCCATGCGTATTGCATGGGCGTTTGAACGAACCCGTTGAGCACATTGCCGATGGAGTAGAGGGCTATGGAAAGAAACAGCACACGTGTGCGTCCGAGCTTATCACCCATAATTCCCCAAAGAATACCACCAAGTAGCAATCCAAACATTTGGGTATTAAGGATTAAAAGACCTGTGTCGCCTGAATCCGTTACACCAAGATCTGCCAATGAAGGAATGCGAATAATGCTGAACAGTAAGAGGTCGTAAATGTCGACGAAATAGCCGAGGGCTGCGACCCACAGAATGGGTTTACGAAAAATTGAACCTGAAGACATGAGTGTTTGTTTGCTTTCTAAAATAGCAAAAACATGTTGCCCAGAAGAACACTCCTAGCGATAACGTTTGGCTATTACACACTTAATGCTATATTGCAAAAACTATTGAACCTCATCATGGAAAAAGAAAAATTTGAATTAGAGTTCCCACTGCGCGCATCCCCCAAGATGCTGTTCCCCTTTTTGAGTACTCCCTCAGGATTGAGCGAATGGTTTTGTGACGATGTGAATTCGCGTACTGAGCTATTCACTTTCTTTTGGGACGGCTCGGAAGAGCAAGCCATTCTGTTAAAGAAAAAACAGGACGCCCTGGTTCGCTTCAGATGGGTAGAAGATGATGAAGAAGGTCTGGATACTTACTTTGAGTTTAAAATTCAAGTGGATGATCTGACCAAAGACACATCGATCATTGTTACAGATTTTGCGGAGCCTGATGAGATTGAGGAAGCCAAGCTTCTCTGGGACAGTCAAATCCACGAACTACAGCATATTATCGGCGCGTAATGCGAAAGATGAAATACTTTTTAATTCCCGCAAGTCTGTTCTTATTGGCTTGCGGGATTTTTTTATCCCTCGCGGGTAGTAAGGAAGCAGCACAGCTGGCATTCCATCGCAGTATCTATAATGATAGTGGTGAAACTATTATGTCAATGGTAACTACATGGGGAGAGGGTACCTTATACGCGGTCGTTGTCATTGCATTCATCTTTGACCGTCGCTGGAAAATGGTCTTTCCTTTATTGACAGGAGCCGCTTTGAGTGCAGTGCTGGTTGCATTCTTTAAGAAAGTAGTCTTTGCACCATCACCGCGTCCTTTAGCTGTTCTAGATAAGGCCGAGTTACTATTGTCGAATACTGCCGATATTCCCCTTCAGTTCGCGTTTCCTTCGGGACATACGACCACTGCATTTGTTCTCTTTACGATGCTGGCACTTTTCACAACACGTAAGGTCATCCAAGTTGCCTTAGTCCTTTGTGCCATTTTGGTAGGGCTATCCAGAGTGTATCTCATGGCACACTGGTTTACGGATATTATGGCCGGTGCAGCGCTCGGAATGACTATTGCCTGGCTAAGTGTTTGGTTATGGCGGGGGTACCAACAAAAAAATCCGCCCTTGAGTGCAAGAGCGGATTCTAAATTCAGATTGCCGCTTTAATTACAGGCCGAGTTTCTTTCTTAGTGACTTAGGTAATGCGTCCTTGTGCATCATTACACTAATGGTCTTTAGGCGCATGTAACTGTCTGAAGCATACAAATAGCCTGGCTTAAAGTCGTTCGGGATATCGCCCCAAGAATTCTTTACAATGAAGAATTGATTGCCTTCTTGGTCTTTTACGATGCCTTGAAGCACCATTCCGTGATCGTCTTGAGTCAAGTAGTTGTCGTACTGTTCCTGACGCATCTCTTGAGTGATCTCAGCCTCAGCATGCGGCGCAGAGTACACGGCGTTTACTTCTTCGTCAGACATTTCTTTCCAGCTCTGGTTTGGCATAACTGCGATACCATTACGAATAGAGAATCCTTTGTCGCTTACGTCACAAGCCCAAGCAACTGGGAATTTGTCCATAAGTGCGCCTTCAACTACTTCCATCATCTCGTCAAGTGGTAGGTTGTAAGAAGTTCCCCATGTCCAGTTATCAGGAACTTGGATTTGACACGCTTCATACATAGGGAAGTGTGTCCACGAAGTTAGTTGCACGTAATCGTCAGGATTTACGCCAATAACCTCGTCAGCAAAGCTTCGTGGGGTGTACGTTTTGCCGTCATAGCCAAATTGTGCAGGATCATTACCCAAGTAAGCATCAAGTACACCGTTGAAGCCTTTCTTCCAGCTTGTACTCAACTTCCCGTTCTTATTTTCGATTACTGCATCTAGGATTCCTTTCAATGAAGCTTCCATTTCGCCATGACGGTTAATCTCAGTACCATAGTTCAACCCATTGTAGGCTTCCTGGGGCACTGCACCGTAATTTTCGATAACGTACATCACATCAGGCAGTGCGCCACCCTGAGCGAAGTTCAAGTACCCGTGAAGACGGACGTATTTCTCTCCCTTGTCCTCGTATACTTTACGAACGGTGAACATTTCAGAGATGTCAATGGGTTCTTTACCCATACGGATCATCTCACTCTCTACGAATGAAGTGGTCGCGTACGACCAACAGGTTCCTGAAGCACCTTGGTTCTTTACAGGCGTAGCCTCAATATCGACGACGGTTTCCCATTCATAGCCTAAAGGAGCATCGGCGCCATTGTCTTTTACTTTGTTGATTAGATCAACTTGTGCAAATGCTGCAGTTCCAATAAGGGCAGCAGCGAGAGTTGCGCTTAATTTCATAGTGTATGTATTGTTATTTGAATTGTGAACTAACTGGAGCTTCTTTCACTCCGTTTGAATAATCGTAAAAACCTTCTTTGGATTTAACACCCAATTTCCCTGCGTTAACCATATTTACGAGCAGTGGGCAAGGGGCATATTTTGGATTGCCCAATCCTTCATGCAGCACGTTTAAGATGCTAAGGCAAACATCTAGGCCAATAAAATCGGCCAATTGCAATGGACCCATAGGGTGTGCCATACCTAATTTCATGATGGCATCAATCTCAGCTACACCAGCCACTCCTTCGTGCAAAGAGATAATCGCCTCATTGATCATAGGCATTAATATGCGGTTGGCCACAAAACCTGGGTAATCGTTACAAGCTACCGGAATTTTACCGAGCGATTTGCTCGTCTCTACAACGGCATCACAAACTTCATCTGAGGTATTGTATCCGCGGATGATTTCAACAAGCTTCATTACCGGTACTGGATTCATAAAGTGCATACCAATAACTTTATCTGGACGCGAGGTCTGCGCAGCAATCTTGGTAATGCTGATAGATGAAGTGTTAGAGGCGAGTATACAATTCGCTGGGGCCAATTCATCCAAGTCTTTAAAAATCTTGAATTTCAAATCTGCATTCTCCGTGGCTGCCTCTACGACTAAGTCTGCGGCGCCTACGGCAGTTTTAAGATCTGTACCGGTGGTTAGGCGATCAAGGGCAGCTGATTTCTCTGTTTCAGTGAGCTTTTCCTTGGCAATCTGGCGGTCCATGTTCTTTGCTATAGTTGCTACTGCACGTTCAAGTGCTGCTTCACTAATGTCAAAAAGCTGAACATTATAGCCGCTTTGTGCAAAAACGTGGGCAATTCCATTCCCCATAGTCCCTGCACCAATGACAGTAATGTTTTTCATATGTGATAAGTTATTTGGGTTCTTATTTTCCTCGTCCTTGTAAGACGGTAACTAAGGTATAGAAGAGGATTTTGATATCACTCAATAGGGTGATGTTTTCTGTGTAGATCAAATCATAGCGTGCTCTCTCGAGCATCTCTGTGACATTTTCAGCATACCCGTATTTCACCATACCCCAAGAGGTAATCCCGGGCTTGACACGCAACAAGAACTTATACTGTGGCGCTTGAGCTACGATCTGATCAAAGTAATATTTACGTTCAGGACGGGGTCCAACAATGGCCATATCTCCAAAAAGCACATTCAAAAACTGAGGCAACTCATCAATCCTATACTTGCGCATGGTGCGTCCCCAGGAGGTAATCCTCGGATCTTCTTCACTGCTAAGCTGCGGACCCAGTTGCTCTGCATCAACTACCATACTTCGCAGTTTGATGATTTTGAACTTCTTACCGTTTTTACCCAATCGACTTTGTCTGTAGAAAATTGGACCGGGTGAAGTGAGTTTTACTCCGATAATCCCACACAAAAGAATAGGGGAAGAAACAATCAAAAGAATAATCGATAAAACGATATCAAAAATGCGCTTAATGACTGCTACATGGGGCTGTACCAACGCCCTCTTGACTTCGATCATTGAGCGTCCAAAACTCTCCATCTTCACTTGGCCACTCAAAATGCTGAACAGGTTGGGCAGCACGTGAATGCGCAGTTTGACGTCCTCAAGGTCACTCACAATGTTCGCAATGGTCTCGCTATTTCCAGTAGCCAAGGCAATAATCACATCTTCAACATGATTGTCGTTGGCCACGTCTTTCAAAAGGGCGGTCGTACCGAGGTAGGGTAAAGGAGCGATGCGCGGATCAATCTGCTCACCATTCATAGTCATGTAGCCTATAAATTCATATCCCTTGGTCCGTTCTTGTTTAAAGGAGTCTAACAAGTCGCCAGCCTCTTTTCCAGCACCTATAAGTATGGTCCGGAATGTGAGTTTTTTACTGTCCAATTGGTGGCGCACATACGATGCCAGCGAGAATCTAAATAATCCGCTAGTGACTAGTAATGTTGCTGCGTAAGTACCTAAAGTAGTGTAGTATTGACTGTAAAACTTGATGTAGTCGTCTAAGAAGATCAAGAAAAACAGCAGGGTGGAAGTCATCACCGTGGCTGATAGTGTATTAAAAGCTTGCTTGAGTCTACTTTTTCGAGTTAAGTCTCTGTAGGTTCCGCCTAGCGCACTAATCAGGACGTAAACGAAGGAGGTTAGCAAGGCTGCCCGCAGAAATTTATCGTCAAATTCAAGCGGCAATTCCACCCCAAATCGAGTGGGCTCCACAACAAGCTTTCGAACGGCATGCAATGCCAAATACGCCAATGAGCCGGCGATTAGGTCTAGAACGACATAAACGATTTTCAAGCGTCCCTCAAGTACTTCTGCTCGATTCAATACAGTAGTTTTATGTTATCGATGAACACCGTGGCAGTATCGTCTGTACTGTTAATGGCGCCGAAAAACAGGTTGTAATCACCAGCGTTGGGGTAGCCGCTTACCTCAGTAACGAGGTTTAAGTATACTTTATTCCAATTATCATTCGGAAATAATGTGACTACAGGCGCCTGCAAGCTCTGTAAAAGCTCATTCGCAATAACGCCAAAGGTCAAAGGCACTTCTGTCTTGTAATTGACTTCAAGCCAAACATTGGCACCTGCCTTAGGCAATTCAAAAGCCTCAGGAGTTCTGAATTCTGCTATGGTCTTAGGCAGCATAGTGACTTTACCGCTTGAATTCGGTGTTTCTCCAGGATGCTGGTACGACCCTTCAGCATCATCCACGATTTGCAACGTGGTGTCGCTCTGTGGCGCACGATTAAAACTTAACCCAACGCCATCGAAGTCTTCTACGATGCGAATAGTGAAGTTGTCGTTGTAGGTAAATGTTTTTTGAACGTTACTCAATGAACGCTTGCTATATGGTTCGAGGTCCCAAGTGAAATTCTTGGCCTTGAGCATTTCGTATTGATTACGCTGCGTATAGCTCCCGTTGATACTAATACCCGGAATGATCCGAATTTCTTGCTTTTCTCCTGCCAAGACGGGGATTTCACAAGGCGGTATAAATGCCCCAATCTGTGCTCCATTTTGTTCCACCCAAAGCGTATTGAGTTTTGACGAAGACGTCCCCTGAGCGCCAGTAGCGTTTACTAACAAGGTATCTACCGTTATATAAGCGACCTCGGGTGCTGGAGCTGTATCACAACGTTGAAAGCCTAAGGCAATGAGACCTAAAAAGAGAATGATTGATAAACGCTTCATATGAAGTGACCAAAGTTAACGAATCAAAGCCAATCCTTATTTGTTAAAAACTCCAGCCAAATTCGACTGAATTCCATCTTACTTGACCTACTTTGAAGCTTAAATGCACAGCGATACTCCCATATTTCAAGGTCAACGAAAACAACTCTGTGAGCACTTAAGATCAGAGGGTTATGCATCGGATAAAGTATTGGATGCTATGAATCGTGTGCCGCGTCACCTCTTTCTAGAGAGCGGATTTCACCAGCATGCATACCAAGACAAAGCTTTTCCAATCGCTGCAGGACAAACCATCAGTCATCCATCTACGGTAGCCTGGCAAAGCGAATTGCTCGAGGTTTCCCCGGGTATGAAGGTGCTTGAAATCGGAACAGGATGTGGCTACCAGGCTGCGGTACTTGTAGAATTAGGCGTGAAGCTATTCACAGTTGAACGTCAAAAAGAATTGGTCGATTTCTCAAAAAAGATGCTCAAACTTCTTGGGCTACGTGCAGAGCAGAAATTCGGTGACGGGTTTAAAGGGATGCCAGTCTTTGCGCCTTTTGATAGAATTATTGTCACTTGTGGAGCGCCCTATGTACCCAAAGCCTTGCTTGCTCAATTGAAAGAAGGTGGAATTATGATTATTCCTGTAGGAGAGGGCACACAGAAAATGGTGAAAATTCAAAAGATGCCTGACGGCAGCTTTGTTCAAAAGGTTTTAGGAGATGCTGCCTTTGTGCCTATGTTAAAAGACAAGGAGTAGCGTACCTTTGCTGCTGTGAAATCCATTGAAATCAAAAATAAAAAGGCCAAATTCGATTACGAGTGGCTCGATACCTACACGGCAGGCTTACAGCTTCAGGGCACTGAAGTCAAGAGCATTCGCCTAGGCAAGGCTTCTATTGCCGAGGGGTATTGTTATTTCAAAGATGGAGAGCTTTTTATCAAGAATATGAATATCGCCGAATGGTCTCATGGAAACATTTACAATCATGATCCCATCAGAGAACGGAAATTGCTCTTAGCAAAGCGAGAACTTGAGAAAATTGAAAAGGCTACCAAAGATCAAGGGATTACTGTGGTTCCAACAAAACTTTTCATCAGTGAAAAGGGGTGGGTGAAGTTAAATATCGCTGTAGCCCGGGGTAAAAAGAACTACGACAAGCGTCAATCGTTAAAGGATAAGGACGCTAAGAGAGACTTAGCACGATTAAAACGATACTAACATGTACAAAGGCCTCATTCGACCTTTATTGTTCTTGATGAACGCCGAGCAGGCGCATCACTTTACGTTTAAAACACTAAAAGTGTTGTTTCAAATACCTGGTGTAAAGGCTATTACATCATTGTTTTTTGGCTCGCTCAAAGGCAGAGAAAAACAAGTAATGGGATTGCACTTTAAAAATCCTGTTGGGTTAGCAGCAGGTTTTGATAAAGATGCTAAGCTCTACAACGAACTCAGTGCTTTTGGCTTTGGATTTATTGAGGTAGGTACCCTCACTCCAAAGCCTCAGGATGGGAATCCACAACCACGTCTTTTCAGAATCGTAGAGGATGAAGCTGTTATAAACAGAATGGGCTTTAACAATGGCGGCCTGGATGCGGCGGCATTGCGACTAGCAAAAAAGAAAACCGATATCATTATTGGAGGAAACATCGGTAAGAATAAGGTAACGCCGAACGATGTAGCGACCTCGGATTACATCAAAGGTGTAGAGGCATTGCACGATGTAGTGGATTATTTTGTTGTCAATGTCAGTTCTCCAAATACGCCAAACTTGAGAGAGCTTCAAGAAAAAGAGCCGTTGAAAGCATTGCTAAAAGAGGTTAAAGCGAAAAATGAAGAGCTTGGCGCTAAACCATTGATGCTCAAGATAGCACCGGATTTGACAGACGGTCAGCTCGACGATATTGTAGGTATTGTAAACGAACTCAAACTCAGCGGTATTGTCGCCACGAATACTACCATTTCACGTGCTGGATTGAAAGCATCACAGGAGAAAGTAGCAGCTATGGGTGCAGGTGGATTAAGTGGTAAGATTCTCCGTGAGCGCAGTACTGAAGTCGTTCGCTACCTCAGAAATAAACTGTCCGAGGACATTGCCATTGTTGCCGTTGGTGGGATCTTTACAGGTAAGGATGCCAAAGAAAAGCTCGATGCTGGTGCCGATTTGGTACAAGTTTGGACAGGTTTCCTTTACGAAGGACCAGCAATGGTGCGTAGAATGCTTCGTTCTTTGTAACTTCGGGTAGAACCCAATTACAGACCGAATGACCCATATCTCCATTGTAGAGTGTCCAAGAGATGCTTGGCAAGGATTCCAAGATTTTATCCCAACCCAGGAAAAAATCAATCACATCAAGACGCTCGCCAACTGTGGATTTCACACCATAGATGCAGGTTCTTTTGTTAGCCCACGCGCCATGCCGCAAATGGTTGATGCTCGACCTTTGTTTGCCGCATTGGAAGAAGTCAGAGCAACTTCCGACACGAAATTATTATCAATTATTGCCAGTGAGGGCGGTGCTAGAAGAGCTACGGAATTTGACTTTATCGATGCCTGGGGCTATCCATTTAGCGTGAGTGAGGAATTTCAATTGCGCAATTCCCGCAAGAATATCAAGGACGGCATGGAAGACTTGAAACGCGTAAAGGAGTTGGCCGATAAGCATAATGTGGAGCTCGTTGTGTACCTAAGTATGGCTTTTGGTAATCCGTATGGAGAAGAGTATCATCGAGCTCTAGTGCTAGAACGCTTGCTTCAAGCTGAATCCATTGGAGCTGATCTTATTTCCCTTAGCGATACAACGGGTGAAGGCACCACAGAAAAGGTTGTGGAGCTTTGTGATTTAGTAAAAAAGGAAAGCACGGTCCCTTGGGGCGCTCATATGCACAGTACTTATGAAGAGGCATCAGTCAAAGCCCAGGCAGCCATTAACGCGGGATGTACACGTATTGATACTGCGTTAAGAGGCTTCGGAGGTTGTCCTTTTGCTTCAGATGCACTCATCGGCAATATGCCTACTGAAAAAGTTCTTACGGCGATTGAAGAAATGAATGAGGTTTCACACGGTCTTGATCCTTTGGCACTAGAAAGTGCATATAATAGTGCTTTAAACGTCTTTAGTGGCCGACATTAACGTAACTTTGTGCTTGTAGGTTGAACCACGGAGGTGGTTCTTAAAAAGGAACCCGATTGAAGTTCGGGGCTGTGCCAGCAGCTGTAACTCACGGTGAAAGCTTAACAAATCCACTGCAATAGCGGGAAGGAGTTAAGTGGGAGTGGGG
This sequence comes from Schleiferiaceae bacterium, assembly GCA_049631665.1. Classification (GTDB taxonomy): domain Bacteria; phylum Bacteroidota; class Bacteroidia; order Flavobacteriales; family Schleiferiaceae; genus UBA10364. The sequence continues at coordinate 27,462 of JBNAAX010000003.1, read as the reverse complement.
AGCCAGAATACTTGACCTGCAATGAAAATTAGAAACTATTGCTCTGGGTCAAGCAATTCTGATGGTATGAAAAATTGGTTACTGTCCATATTATGTATGGGCACACATATTCTTAGCGCGCAATCTTCGGATACGCTCAGCACGGCTACTATACTTGCGGAAGGACTTGACTTTTCCGAAAACAGGACAGTCGTAGACTCTACACAATTAGGTCTGCTAGATATAGCCACTTATTTACAAAAGGATTCCCGTTTTCAAATTCGTCAGTATGCGCCAGGCAGCATTGCTACTTTGAATTTAGGCGGTGCCAACAGCGCCCAGAGCAGAGTGGTATGGGAAGGCATTGATATCAGCAGTATGGCTTCCGGAGTCATTGATCTAAGCTTGGTACCTTCAGTTTTGCTGCCGAAAAATGGCATCTCTTCAGGGGCGAATGCGGCGCTTGGAAGCGAGAGTGGAATGATTGGGGGTCTCGATTTAAGTTGGCGTGCCTCGGGTAAATCTTTCTTTACGACGGCATTTGGAGCTAGTAGCATCGGCCTGAGGTCCTTCGTTGTTCAGAACGGCGGCGAATTCGCAGGTGTTCGTTACCGTTCATTCATAAAGACAGAGCAAAGTGAAAATGCGTACTCCTACACGCTAGGAAGCAATGATTTCACGATGCGCGGTATGGAATATTCAACGTTAACAGTTTTACAGCGCTATCAGGGTAAAGTTGGAAGGGTTCGTTGGAATACGAATATTTGGTACACAGAAGGGACGAAAAATAGCAGGGGCTCTGTGCTTACTGCGGGAAACCTTAATCATCTCGAGGACCGTTCTGTTCGCGGGCTGTTTGCTGCACAGAAAAGAGATGTGAAGGCAACACTCTTTTACGGTAAAGAATGGCAAGCATATACCGACACGGCATCATTTCTAAATCTCAGGGATACCAATACCTATGATCAGGTCTCTTTACGACTAGCTAAAGACCACAAACGCTATACTTCCAATGTAGTTGCAAGTTACGTGCGTGGCGCTGGTACTTCACGTAACGCATCCTTAATACAGATTAACGCCCGCCACCTTCAACGCTTTGGAGAACATATCTCCGTTCTCGGAAAGGCATCATATTGGAACGAAACTGGCTTTGGTGGGGCACAAGTGAATTGGACCGGGAAAAACCATCTAGGAAATCATCATTTGACAGCCGGCACGTTTTATAGGCTCCCAACCATAAATGAATTGTATTGGACGCCTGGTGGTAATCCCGATTTGTTAGCCGAACGTTCTTACGGGGCTAAATATAGCTTGGCGAAGAAGTGGGAAGATGTTTCCTTGTTCGTGAGTACTGATCAACTCTACTTTAGGAGCCTTATTCAATGGACGCCGGGTGCTAATGGTTTTTGGAGCCCTGAAAATATAGAGCAGGCGTATACTTCAACGAGCTCAATCATAGGAAGTTATCATTACGGTTCTTGGTTTAATGAAGTTTCATTGACGCATCAATACAGTCGGGTACTTGAGGCTGTAATTGCGGGTAATGAAGGCACATCTCTATTGTACAGGCCCGATTTTAATGCGGTTTACACCATTGTCTACGACACAGGTGCATTCAATACACAATTACGCATCCATTACGTGGGCCAAAGACATACGCTTCGAGACAACAGTCCATTAGGGACCATTCCGAGCGAATTGTGGATGGATCTGAGTGTGACTACGAAAATTCTCAAAAAGCTCCGCCTGCTTGCAACGGTACACAATGTGACCGGAGCTGAACGCAACTTCTTTTTAAACTACCCAATGCCGGGTAGGTATTATTCTTTAACCCTTCAATTAAATTCTAAATCATGAAGAAAGGACTCTTTTTAATTGCTATAATAACAGCTGCAGCGTGCACAAAGACGCCATTACCCGCTCAACCCACGGTCTATGAGGAAGCATTGTTGATTTTGAATGAAGGTGCTTTCACTGGTGGTACAGCCACGATCGATGCTATAGGTGGACAATCTGATACTATTGTTCAATCTGCATTTAGTACGGAAAACGGCTTTGCCCTAGGAAATATCGGCCAGCATATGCTACACGCCGATTCTTTGCTAGTTGTTTCTATAAATAATGCGGGAGTGGTGCGTGGAATTAGCAGAAAAACCATGCTCGAGCATTGGTCGACTTTAGTAGCAGGTCCTAGGTATGTAGCGGAATCTGGAAACAAACTTGTTGTCACCACTTGGTCGTCGGATTACATCAAGGTCCTTGATAAGTATACGGGTCAGCTCACAGATAGCATTAACGTTTTCGGGGTAAGTGAACAAGTACACGCCGATGGCGATGTTGTTTATGTGGGTCTCAATGGTGGGTTCGGTAATGATGACCGGGTGGCTGTCGTAGATCTTAATACAAGTAGCGTAGACACCCTTAGAGTAGGAGATAAGCCGAATTCGTTTGTACAGGTTGGTTCTGCAGTGTATGTATTGTGCGCGGGCTATGAAGATTGGTCGGGTTCCGCATCTACACCGGCAAGTTTATGGAAGATAGAGAACGGCTCGGCAGTAGAGGTAATCGCTGCACCAACGAGCGCCGATCATGCAATAGCATTAAAAACTGATGGGACAAACTTGTATTTTTTGAACGCTTCATATTCAGGTGCCGTAGTGAAGACCTCGTTGGCTCCTGCTGCGTGGCCTTCAAATGCTATTACGAACACAGGAGGGTACAACTTAGATCTACTGGCAAACGTCCTATATCTTCACGATGCAAAGGACTATGCAAGTGCGGGTAAAGTGTACCAATACGATTTGAACGGTACGCTGCTAGATAGTATTGACGCAGGAATTATTCCACGCCAAGCCTTGGTAAATTAAGCGTTGGCTGTTGCCTTCACTCTAGATTCTGCGTAACCTGCAATTGCAGAAAACAAGAAGCTAGAAAGAAGCTCAGGTGCATAAAACGGGATTGCTGCAGTATACGCTGCTAGTAGTCCCGTTCCTGTTTTTGGATAAGGGCTGAAGGCACTGAACCATACCCCAAAGTTTGAAACAGCAAAGAAAATGATGCTTCCCGCAATTAGACCTAATGCAGCACTTTTACGTGATTTACTCAAGTAACCCATTAATGAATATGCTGCGAAGCCCATGTAAGTAAACAAGCTACCTGAGTACATGAAGATAAATTCACCTGTAGGGTAGACTAGATTGTTAAGCACTAAATCAGTTACCATCATAGTACCAGCCATTAGGGCCAAAGACTGCCAAACGTTTTTACCAGAAAATGCAGTGTAAAAAGCTAATGCTCCCATCGCTGTAAAATTCGGGTAATGAGGAAACAATCGGCTGAGGGCGGCTATCAACGTGAGAACGGCAAATACGGTTGCTTTTGATTTCATTGTGCTATCGTTTACCTCACAAATATACTACGCCTTTATTGCTCTACGAAAGATTTATACGTTCCGTCTGTATTGAGAACGATCATAGTGTTCTTTCCAGAAGTAACGGTCTTGATTTTTTCAATCACTTTTACCTCAGGCTTAGAGGAAGTGTATGGGCTCTTGAGCGTTGGGGTAGGTGAAGATGCACCTGTCAATAATAGGCGCAGGTCCAGATCTGAATCAAACGCAGCGAGGTTTATGATAAACTGTAACGAAGGTTTGTTTCGCCCACCCAGGATATGAACAACGGTTGATCTATTCATTCCAAGCTCTTTGGCGAGCTCAGGAGCTGATAGACCCTTTACTTTCATCCAGGCTTCGATTCGATTAACTACTTCTTGCATGAACGCTAAGTTAATTCAAATGAAACAGGTCTAAAGCAAAGCCGAGAAGAAGAAATCAACAAGTCAGTGTCTCCTCATTTTAGGCAAAACCATAAAGAAAACCTAAGCTTTAATAAAGGGACTTTAATTTACTGAAAACAAGATTATTATGAAAATCTATTGTAGCGTTTCACGTAGTGAGAAAAGGACCTCGTTTTGTCCGTCTATCAATTGAATTTCGATAGTTTTTGGAACGTCGTTTTGAAAATTAAGCCGCAACAACCCAAAGTGATTTGTTTCAGTTGTATTCGTATGAGTACGGTAGACGTTGTTTTCTTCATGGTGTGGGAAGCTCTTTGCTGTAAGAGGCGATGCGGTTGCATCGTAGATCGATTTGCCATTGTCTGTGATTAGCTTGCTTATTTCGCCGTGATGTCTATCGCCAGTGAGAACTACAGGAATTCCAGAACTGTTTGATAATAGGTCAATTATACGCTGTCGCTCCTCCGGATAAATACTCACATTTTCGAAAGTTTGTGCAGAATTCAGAAACTGACCACCCATTAGAACAATCTTGATTTTAGCGCAAGAACTAGTGTAGGCAGTATCTAGCCATGCCAATTGTTCTGCGCCATAGAGTGTTGCTCCTGCAGAATCTACAGGGATTTTAAAGGTTCTGTTGTCTAGAAAGAAGAATTCTACAAGCCCGTCATGACTTGTTTTAGAACCGTAATAACTCTTGGGATTAGGCATAGAGTAGGAGGGCTTCCAGAAGAATTTGAAATATTCCATAGTGAGGCCTAATCCCTCGCTTAGACTGCTACAGTCGTTAGGTCCTGCATCATGATCGTCCCAAATTGCTAAATGTTCGGATTTAGCGAGTACCTCTTGGAATTCTTCACGTTCGAATACAGCACGGTACTTAGCTTCAATGCTGTCTCGGTGTTTCCACTCGTCGTTCTTTAAATAGACGTTATCACCAAGCCAAATCATGTAATCAGCGGTATCCAGGGCATTCGAAAGGTGAGGCAAGACAGAGAGATTGTACTCTGGGTCATTACAACTTCCAAAAGCAACAGTTACAGATGTTTCATTTGTGTCACATGACTGATTCAAAAGAAACAATAGTAAGAGGTAGGGTGGTTTCATTTGTAAACGGGATTAGTCCTACAATTTCGTCAATGAATCTTAAATAAAGACCCTAAATTTGAATGCACGCAAAGAAATGATGGGATACACTTATAAAAACAACGAGTACTTGCCTTATAATGAGCTTATCGGCCTTTATAACTGGGATATCATTGGCTATTCTTCGGAAGAAAGACCAATTGTTAGTATGGTGTTGGGCGACGGGACTCGTGATATTTGTATTTGGGCAGGTATGCATGGGAATGAAACGACGGGCATTCACATCATTTTACAGCTCATTGAAATGTTTCAATCGAAACAAATTAATACAGCTGACTTCAAACTTCATATCGTTCCAGTTATTAATCCGGATGCCTATGTTAGGTATACACGCCGGAATGGGATGGGTATTGACTTAAATAGGGATTTTAGATCCTTCCAAACCGTAGAAAGCGCAAAGCTTATCGGTTGGTTAAGAATGATAGAACCAGAATTGTGCTTTAATCTTCACGATCAGCGAACCATCTTCCATGTGAACGGGAACAGTGCCTTCACCTCGCTTTTGGTTCCTTCTAGTGAAAGTACTCGTGAGATAACGCCACTTCGTCGTCGAATTATGAATAGGTTGGGTAACGCCTTGAACGCCTTGAATCACGATTTGACTGGAGTTGGTCGCTATACAGATGAATTTTATCCAACGGCAGTAGGCGATTACCTAATGTCACAGGGTATTCCAAATATTCTTATCGAAAGTGGTGTTGCCAAGGGAGATTTGGAAAGAACCAAGGCACGTGAATTTGGTGTTCAGGTCATTCTTAAATCGTTAACCGCCTCAGAGGAGACCGTACATACTTATGACCGGCTGCCTGTGAATGAAAAGGGCCAACTAGAGTGGGTATTTACCAATGTTTTGTATGCACACATGCGGGTGGATGTAGCTGTTAAGCGCGTTTTAGCCATGAACGGTCACCACAAAGCAGTGATATATACCGTAGACGACTTAGGAGATTTAGCTGCACGTCCAAGGCTATATGAAATTGACGGTTCTCAAATAGGACTAACTGAAGCGCTCAGTGCGGATCGCCCTATTACCGGTGATTTTGGTACCGTGGTTTTCGAAGACGGAATTATAGTAAGCGGTCAATTGGAAGAATAGGCCCCTCGGTTAGAGAGGCCTAATGCTAGAGCTATTCAGGCTTTTTACCGCCCAACATCAACATGTCTTTTGCGACAACCTCAGTAAAGTATTTCTTTACACCTTCAGCATTTTCGTACGAACGAGTTACTAAGCGGCCCGATATGCCGACTTTATCGCCTTTCTTAAGGTATTGTTCCATCGTCTGTGCTAAACCGCCCCAGGCGATAATATTGTGCCAATCAGTCATGGTTTTCTTGTTGCCATCACTATCGCGATACACCGTATTTGTCGCTAGCGTAAATGTCGTTTTAACACTCTTGTTGATTTCTTTGGAATCTGGATTCATTCCAAGATGTCCGATCAATTGAACTTGATTTTCCATTGTTTTAAGGATTTAAGTATTAGTCCAAATAAATTGGCCTGGATTACGGTAAGCCCCTAATAATGTGGAAAACAAAAGGTTTTAAACAGGACGTTTTATGGTATTAATGGTCGTAAAGGCCGAATTCACGTCTGCACTGTGTACAATGAATGTAGCCTCATTAGTAGTTGAGATGATTTCCTTAATGGGCACCCCAGCGGAGGCAATGTGTTTGAAGAAGAAGTAATAGAGACCAATGACCTCAGAACTACTCGATGGCAAGCGCAGCGTGATTGAACTGAGTTCAGTTTCTGTACTCAATAAGGTTTCGCCTTGCATGGCTTTTTCCAAATACAACCGGTACTTCTCACTTACAATAATGGTGGTCTCTTCCATACCGCCTGTGAAGCTGTGAAATCCATCATTGTCTTCAGCAATAGATTCAAGAAATGCCGCTTGTTTTGCTGGAAGGGCATTGGTTTTAACGTAGGTGTAGGTGACCAGATTTGAACGTACAATGATATCACCAAGCGATGCGATGAACTGCTGAAGCTTGTGTTGCATCTTGAGCTGTAGACGTGGCTCACGTCGACGAATGGCCATAACGAGTGCACTCTCTTTTACTTCTTTACCTGTACTAGCGGCTATTTCGGGCTGCAATAAACGGGCAAGGGAACTTAGATTAATAAGTTCTTCCTGAAGTGCTTCTTCCAAAAACGGTCGCTTCCTCAATGCTTCTTCTAAGGCCTCTCGTAAATTCATGTGCGTTCAATTTGTGGCAAAACTATCACTCTGTTTAATTTTAAACAAACCAATTCTATTTAAACATACCAAACATCTACCTATTACGTACTTTTGCTTCATGAATAACATCGTTGTTATAGGAGGGGGTGCTGCAGGTTTTTTTGCAGCCATATCTTGCGCTGAGGCGAACCCTGAACTAAATGTGCTGCTACTAGAAAAAGGCAAAGATGTTCTTGGTAAGGTGCTTATCAGCGGTGGCGGTCGTTGTAATGTTACACACGCTTGCTTCGACCCAAAAGAATTGGCCACCTATTACCCTAGAGGGGCTAAAGAACTACTGGGCCCTTTTCATAAGTTTCAGCCAGGTGATACCATGGAGTGGTTTGCCGATCGCGGTGTTGAGCTCAAGATTGAAGCGGATAACCGCGTTTTTCCTGTGACCGATTCTTCATCAACCATAGCCGATTGTCTAATAGAAATGGCTGAAGCGGCCGGTGTACAGGTGCGTACTTCCTCTGGAGTCAAGGCATTTACTCAGGCTGAGGACGGTACCTGGCAGATTCTAACAACTTCTGGTGAATCATTAGTCGCAGATAAACTCATGGTTGCCCCGGGTTCTTCAAAAGGCATTTGGGACCAATTGAAGAAGGCCGGTCATAAAATAGTACCTCCTGTACCTTCTTTATTCACGTTTAATATCAAAGATCCGCGAATCAAAGGACTCAGCGGAATTAGTTTGCCTTATGCCACTGTTCAGGTTGCAAGCTCTGATTTAGAAGCCTCAGGTCCGCTATTGATTACACACTGGGGATTGAGTGGTCCAGCGGTATTGCGTTTGAGTGCTTGGGGTGCACGCGAATTAAACGATAGATTTTACCGTTTCCCTATTCTGGTGAATTGGATTGGCCGCGATGAGGATGTAGTGGTATCTGAATTTCTTCGCGAGAAGAAGGAGAGTGGTAAAAAGCGAATAGGCAACCACACCCACTACGAGGTACCATTGCGACTATGGAAATCTATGGTGGCTGCCGCAGGTATTCCAAACACTGCCACATGGGGAGATATTTCAAGCAAGCAGATCAAGGCTTTGGCAGGTGAATTATGCAGTGCTGTTTATCAAGTCTCAGGCAAGAGTACTTTTAAAGAAGAATTCGTCACAGCGGGAGGTGTTGATCTCAAAGACGTGAATTTCAAAACCTTCTCTTCTCGAGTTGTATCTAATTTGTTTTTTGCTGGTGAGATTCTAAATATTGATGGAATCACAGGTGGATTCAACTTTCAAGCGGCGTGGACCGGTGGTTTTTTAGCCGGCAATGCTATGGCTGGCTATCCCTTAGATTAGGCCTTTTTTAGAAAGGTCTTGTAAGATTTTCTTTCCACGACTTTTCATCCCTGCGCTGCCTGTCTCTAGTGCCCATTGTATGCTTTCCTGAAGTTCATGGGCCAATTCCGGATACCTTAAGACCAATTTGTGAAGAATACTCATGCTGTAGACTCTGGGTGCCACAGCATCGCTAGGTGTCATCAATACTTTGAAGCAATAGTCTGCGAGTAGCCCTTCACGTTCTTCGTGTCGGGGCAATCTATATTTAGAGTAATACCGCAGGATGAATCGCACTTCTGCATCCGTTTGTGTTTTTTCAAGTTGTTCAATCATCATTTTTTCCTTGATGTAGAACACCTCTGGTCGTTTATCACTGACGTGATGAAGTATCCAACTTCCTCTTAGTCGTTCTTTTTCATTGCCGTTAAAGGCATATTCCAAGACCTCTTCGAGTTTGTCAGAGTGCTGGGTAGCCCACTGTATCCATTCTTGATACACATGTTCTTTGTCAATGGTGATTTCGTTTAAAGCGGTTTTTAAATCCATCTACAGAAAAAAGAAGCTATATAATGATGAAAATATTAGAAATCTAATTAAATTAGCATTGTGAAACTACCGATTAAAGATAGGTCTTATGAATTACGTAAAGAACAATCTCAAATTTCTTCGCAAGAAGGAAGCGCTTACGCAAGAGCAGTTGGCTACTAAGATAGGTGTGAAACGTGCCATGATTGGTGCGTATGAGGAGGGAAGGGCAGAGCCTAGACTCCACACGTTACAGCATTTAGCGGCGTATTTCCAGGTGCGTTTGGATGATTTCGTAAACAAAGACCTCAGTGGTTCTGGTTCTATTCCTAAGGCAGATGTAAGTGGTGCACAACTTCGTATCCTCCCTGTTATTGTTGACGGTACGGAGGAAAAGGAGCTGGGAACACTTGTACCGGTTAAAGCTTCAGCAGGTTACCTATCAGGTTATGGCGATGCCGATTACATTGGCGCACTTCCTCGTTTCTCTATGCCATTTCCAGAATTACCTCAGGATCGTACGTATCGCGTTTTCCAAATTCGCGGTGAGAGTATGTTGCCTATCAAACCGGGTTCTTATGTTATTACAGAATATATACAGGATTGGAAGTCCATTCGCAATGACGAATGTTACGTACTCATTACTAAAGATGAAGGTGTAGTGTACAAGCGCGTCATCAACAACTTGCACATCGGCGAACTCATGTTAAAGTCCGACAACCCTCAGTTTGCACCCTATACCGTTCCTGTAGATCGTCTTGTTGAAGTTTGGCGCGCTGTAGGATACACCAGTTTCGAATTGCCGTCTGCGGGCAATAACCAAGACATGTCGCAACTCATGCACATGATGGCAGATTTGAAAAAGGAAATGAATCAACTGAAAGACAACTAATTAAATCCTCATTTTATTGGATTTTCTCCTTCAAATTGAGCGGCTCTTGGGCCGCTCGACTTGCCTGAGGACTGTCCAAATCCAGCCCAAATGGAACGCTCAATCCTACATATGGACCTCGATACTTTCTTCGTTTCTGTAGAAAGGTTGATGGACTCAAGGCTAAACAACCGTCCCATTATTATTGGTGGAACAGGAGATAGAGGAGTAGTAGCGGCATGTAGTTACGAGACTCGCAAGTTTGGTGTTCATTCTGCCATGCCTGTTCGTATGGCTCGTGAACTCTGCCCTGAAGCCATCATCATTCGAGGAAATTCTGCCAATTATTCCAAGTATTCAAACCTGGTTACAGATGTGATTAAGGAACAGGTTCCAGTTTATGAGAAAACGTCCGTCGACGAATTCTATGCAGATCTCACAGGGATGGACCGCTTCTTTGGCACCTTTAAGTTCTCAAGCGAGCTTAGAGACCGCGTTATACGTGAAACAGGTCTGCCCATAAGCTTTGGTCTCTCTATCAATAAGACCGTTAGTAAGGTTGCTACCGGTGAGGCTAAACCAAACAATAAGATCTATGTAGAGAAAGGTCTTGAACGTCCTTTTTTAGCGCCCCTATCAGTACGTAAGATCCCGATGGTGGGAGAGAAGACCTACCAGACCTTGCGCAATTTGGGTGTACGACGCATCCAAACCTTGCAAGAAATGCCCTTAGAGATGATGCAAAGTGTCATGGGGAAGCACGGCTCAGTCATCTGGCACAAAGCCCAGGGTGTAGACCAAAGCCCTGTTATTCCTTACCAAGAACGTAAGAGCATCTCCACCGAACGCACTTTTGCGAAGGATACCATTGATGTGGTAAAGCTTGAAGGAATTATCGTGGCTATGGCAGAAAATCTAGCGTACCAGCTTCGTCGTGGCGACAAACTCACTTCATGTATTACTGTGAAAATTCGCTACTCAGATTTCAATACACATACTCTTCAAGCACGAATACCATATACGGCAGCTGATCATGTGCTTATCCCGAAAGTGAAAGAATTGTTCAAACGCCTCTTCGAACGCCGTCTACTGGTACGACTAGTAGGAGTCCGTTTCTCGCACTTGGTGGGTGGTGGCTACCAAATGAACCTCTTTGAGGAGAGCGAGGAGTTAAGTCGCCTTTACGGTGCTATGGATCATATTCGCCAGCGCTTTGGAGACCGTTCTGTACTCCGTGCTGTGAGTTTGGGAGCAAAGACCATAGGCCGTACCAACCCTTTCAATGGTGAGCCGCCACCACTGTTGGCAAATAGACATCGATAAAAGACTAACTTAATATTCTCCTAAATGTGTGGTAGATACGTAAATATCAGTAAAATCAAAGCCGTTGAAAAACGCTTTAGCGCTATTGTAGAGCGTCCAGATCTTTATGCGCCTAATACAAACATAGGTATAGGAACCCTTGCGCCTATTATCACCCAGGAGCGTCCAGATGTAATCAAACACTACCAGTTTGGTTTTACACCGTATTGGGCGAAGAAGCCATTTCATCTATTTAACGCTAGATCTGAAGGCGACCACAATAAGGAAAACGACACCTCTTACCGCGGTGCTAAAGGCATTACCACCAAGCCGGCATTTCGTCAAAGTATACGCTCTAAACGTTGCCTGGTGTTGGCGGATGCCTTTATTGAAGGACCTAAGGTAGAACGCTTGTCTAAGCCCTATGTGATGTATAAGCGAGACGGTAGTCCGTTTGCCTTTGCAGGTATTTACGACACATGGGTAAATCCAGATACCGGTGAAATGATTGACTCTTTTGCCATCATTACTACAGTAAGTAACAAGATCACAGCAGCGATATCGCACCACAGATCACCTGTGATACTTCAAGAGGAAGACGAGAGTATTTGGCTAGACCCCAGTACGCCGCTAGCAGAAGTTACGGATGTGCTACAACCTTATCCGGCAGAAGAGCTCAATGCGTATCCTATTTCAGCGGCTATTAAGAATCCTAGGAGCAATGGTCCAGAGTTATTGAAGCCTACAGGTCAGCGCATTATCCCCGAGTACGATTATGAGATTTATTCGCATCTCAGTTTGCAGGGAATGGGAATGACTCAGGCACGTCAACGCAAGTTAGATTTCGGTTTTTAATCCGCTTTTAAGTATTTGAAATGCTCGTAAATACGCACAGTTACTACAGTTTGCGTTATGGGGCCGTGTCCCCGAAAGACTGGGTGAGTTTGTTTAAAGCACAGCCATGGTCACACATGGCTTTGACCGATATCAACAACACATCGGCATGCATGACAGCATTGTATTTACTGAAAGATGAAGTAGGCAAGCAACCGGTCATAGGAGTAGATTTTAGAAATGGTATTCAGCAGAAATACGTTGTATTAGCGCGTAATTGGGAAGGTTTTAAGCAGATCAATGACCATCTTTCTTGGCACTTATCGCGTAAAGTCAAATTCCCTGAAAGAGCACCAAGAGAGTATTTGAAAGATACTTGGATTATTTATAAAAACAGGGAGGGGGTAGATGTTAGTACGCTGGAAAACAACGAGTTGATAGGCGTTGGTCCAGAGCTGATTAGTTCGCTGCACATTCACAAATTGCGTGCTTACGAGCATAAGCTTATTGCTTTTCCTACTGCTACTTTTCGCGGTAAGCGTGATTTCAATGCACACCGACTCTTACGTGCTATCGACGAAAACACATTGTTGAGTAAACTGCAGAAGGAACAACAAGCTTCTGAAACAGACCTTTATTTAGACGATAGGAGGTTGAGAGAGACGTACAAAGATTATCCGTGGCTTCTACGCAATGCTCAGCAAGTTTTAGAATCCTGTCAAGTTGAATTACCAGACGAACCTGCACTAAACCTTCAGACATACACGGGTTCTAAGAAGAAGGATGTAAAACTCTTGAAGAAGCTGTGTTACGACGGACTAACTTACCGCTATCCTCAGGCGGACTTCAAGGTGCGTGAAAGGATTGAAAAGGAATTGCAACTCATTGAGCAAAAGAACTTTGTGTCCTATTTCTTGATTAATTGGGACATTGTGAACTACGCACAAAAGCGCGGCTATTTTTATGTAGGGCGGGGGAGCGGTGCAAACTCTATTGTCGCTTACCTGCTCAAGATTACGGATGTTGACCCTATTGAGCTTGACTTATATTTTGAACGTTTTATTAATCTCTATAGAACTTCGCCTCCAGACTTTGATCTCGATTTCTCATGGCGTGATCGCGACGATATCACTCAATATATTTTCAAGCGTTTCCCAAACACAGCACTGCTAGCGACCTACAATACATTCCAATACAAAGCAGTAGTTCGAGAGCTAGGAAAGGTATTCGGTCTTCCAAAGCACGAGATAGATAAGCTCAGTATAGGAAAGTTCAATAGTGGAGATCTCGATCATCTTGCACACCTTGTATTGCGCTACAGCACCTATATACAGGGATTTCCTAGTCACTTGAGCATCCACGCAGGAGGTATACTTATAGCGAACGACAGTATACATTATCGCACGGCCACTTTTATGCCGCCGAAAGGTTTTCCCACGACCCAGTTTGATATGGTCGTTGCTGAAGACATAGGTCTGCACAAATTTGACATCTTGAGTCAGCGAGGACTGAGTAAGATTCAAGACGCATTAGCCCTAGTTCGCAGGAACCATAAAAATGCCAAACCTTTTGATATCAGAGACTTACAGCGATTCAAAGAGGATGAAAAGGTCAAGGATTTATTGAGAAACGGTAAGGCTACAGGGTGTTTTTATGTAGAATCACCTGCCATGCGAATGCTGTTGACGAAACTTAGAGTTGATACCTATTTAGGCCTCGTTGCAGCCAGCTCCATCATCCGTCCTGGCGTGAGTAATAGCGGGATGATGCGGGAATATATTCTCCGTTTTACCGATCCTTCAAAACGCAAGGATGCACATCCAGTAATGCTTGAGATTATGCCCGATACTTTCGGTGTGATGGTCTATCAAGAAGATGTGATTAAAGTGGCGCACTATTTTGCCGGCTTGACACTGGGTGAAGCTGATGTTTTACGCCGTGGGATGTCAGGTAAATTTAGGTCAAGAGATGAGTTTAAACGTGTTGAAAATCAATATTTTAAGAACTGTAAGGAACGGGGATATACCGATGAACTTGCCCGTGAAATTTGGCGTCAGATTGAGAGCTTTGCGGGCTATGCTTTTGCTAAGGGACACAGTGCTTCCTATGCTGTTGAAAGCTACCAAAGCTTGTATTTAAAGGCGCATTATCCCTTGGAGTATATGGTTGCTACCATTAATAATTTTGGTGGTTTTTATCGGACGGAGTTCTACGTTCACGAGGCACGTAAGAACGGAGGAACTATTGAACCGCCTTGTGTTCAGCACGGTGATTATCCCACTATAGTAGAGGAAACGACGATTTATCTAGGTTTTGTGCTATTGCACGGACTGGACCAAAATATTGGGGTAGAGATTGCCAAAATACGTGAGGAGGGAGGACTGTTTACTGATCTGGCTGACTTTATAGCCCGTGTACCTGCTGGTATAGAGCAAGTAAGTCTGCTTATTCGCATTGGTGCTTTTCGATTTACAGGGATAGCCAAGCAGACCTTACTTTGGGAAGCCCACCACATGTTAAAGGGTCGAACAACCAAAGATGTAGTAACCGCTGTTCCTAGTCTATTCAAGGGTGCTACACAAAATCACGACTATAAGGTGCCTCTATTGACGCAGACTAGGCTAGAGGAGGCCTTTGATCAAATCGAACTTCTTGGATTCCCGCTGTGTAATCCCTTTGAATTGACCGATGAGGAAATAGAACAAGGAACTACAGCATTAGAGCTGTCGTCTAAACTGGGGCATTTTGTTATTGCCTATGGATACCTGGTAACGGTGAAGGATACAAAGACCTCGAAAGGTGAACGCATGAATTTCGCGACTTTCCTAGACGAGAATGGCGATTACATGGATAGTGTGCATTTTCCGAACATCGCCAAGCAATTTCCATTTCGTGGTAAAGGTCTGTACAAAATCCAGGGCCGTGTTACCGAAGAGTTTGGATTCTTTAGCATTGAGGCATCTGCCTTGTATAAAGTTTCTATGATTCCCGATCCGCGCTATGAAGATGATATGGCGCGTCCTAAGGACAATTACAGTAAAACTCGGAGGACTATGAAGAAGGGGAATAACTCTACAGCGATAAATTAACCGTGTTCGTCTCCTTTACAAAAGCACTATTTAACATAATGTATATTATAATTCAAATAGATTTAAAGAGAAACACCGCAGAAGAAAAACATCCACCAATAAAAAACCCCAGAGCAATGCTCCAGGGTTTCTCTAATTTGTAACGTATTGTTATTTCAACAATTCGCTCATTTCCATCGACTTCTCGTAGTTACCTACTTTACGGTAAACTTCCGCCAAAGCACGTACGATGTCTAGATCGTCAGGATTCATTTCACGAGCATTCTCGAAATACGTTAAGCTCTCTTCAAAAACTCCTTTTTGCTTCTTTTTCAAAGAATCATACTTACGGCTTTCACTCAGGCTCAAAGAATTCATTTGCTCTGTAATCTTATTTGCACGGTCAATGTATACCAAACCACACATGTACATTGCGTCAGAATTCTCTGGATCAGCTTCTAACGCCGCTTTGTATTCTACAAGCGCAGCATCCAAATCTTTCAATTCAGTTTGAAGGATATTTCCTTTCACGAAGTGGTAAATACCTTTCCCTGGGTTTTTAGCAATCGCTTCATCCAAATTTGCCAATGCACCGTTGTAATCTTTCTTGTCTAAGAATGACTGCAATTGAATGTCTAGAAGATCTTTGTTCTCTGGGTATAAACCACGAGCTTCAGTCAGCGTAGCTTCGTACATCTCAGTGTTTTCCATCTTCTTGTAAGCGTTAATCAAGCTGATGTAAACACTTGGACGAACATCTTCACCAATTACTGGATCTGAGGCCAAACCTAATTCAATCTCCTTCTCCATTGCTGCCTTATTCGGGTATTGCTTTGGTTGGCCCGAAGCAGCGTACGTTGCAGTGAAAGTAATTCCGGTATAACCTAGGTCTAAACAAGTGCGGAACGCATTCACGCTAGACTCGTGGTCGCCTGACATACCGGCGATGATACCAGCATTGAACAACAATCCTGTGTCTAGTTGTGCAAATTCCCCTAGCAATTCATTCTTTTTAAAGTCGAATGCAGCCATGTAACCGTTGTAAGAGGCTTCGTAATCTCCCGCTTCATATGCCGCACCTGCCTCTACGAGGTAGTTGTACGCTATGTTTGGAATCTCACGAATAGCATCCTGAGAGTAACGAGGCTTTTTAAGCGTGCTTTCGTATTTCAAGAGATCTAGGATACTTTCAGCAGCAATGCTGTTAGCATTATCAGCAAGACCTTTGATTGCTTCGTCAGGTGAACCTGCGATCTGAGCATAGATCAAAGCACGATTGTAGTAGTACTTGGTCATGATCTTCTCTTTGATCTCAGCCGGATTCTTGCTTTCGATAATCGTAGTTGCCTCGTCAATAAAACCTTTAGCCTCAACGATTTCGTTTCCTCTCAATGCAATGATTGCGCTTGTTACCTTCGGCGCTTCTTGAGCTTGAACACTCAAAGTTGCGAAAGTCAATACTGCAAATAGTAATTTCTTCATTATTGATACTTCTTAATTAAGTGGTGCAAATGTAATTCATAGGAACGTTTACAAACACCACGCCATAATTAAATTACTCTTCGGTAGTTGTTGATTCCTCTGTCGTTTCAGTCGTAGCTGCGTCAGTTGAACCTTCAGCGGCCTCTACTCCTTCTACCCCTTCGATTTCCTCTTCCTCTTCAGAAGCAGGTACCTTAGCGATAGACGCAATTTCATCACCTTTTCTCAAGCTTATCAAACGAACACCCTGGGTAGCTCTACCCATAACACGAAGTGTATCTACACCCATTCGTATCATAGTACCTTTCTTGGTGATAATCATCAGATCATCCTCATCCGTAACGGCTTTTAAACTAACCAGTTCTCCAGTTTTCTCAGTAACGGTAATGGTTTTAACACCTTTACCTCCTCTATTGGTAATTCTGTAGTCCTCTAATGCAGAGCGTTTTCCATAGCCCTGTTCACTAACGACCATGACATCGAACCCATCTCCTTCTTTAACCACTACCATACCTACTACTTCATCGTTTTCATAATCTACAGAAATAGCACGCACACCTGATGCATTACGTCCCATTGAACGTACTTTTTCCTCAGGGAAACGAATGGCTTTACCACTGCGAACAGCCATCATAATGTCTTGCTCCCCGTTGGTCAATTTAGCCTCGAGTAATGTATCTCCTTCACGGATGGTAATTGCATTAATACCATTCACACGCGGGCGACTGTAAGCTTCAAGCGAAGTCTTCTTTATGATACCTTGCTTAGTACACATGACAATGAAGTGATTATTAATGTAGTCCTCGTCCTTGAGGTTCAATACATTAATGAACGCCAATACCTTATCGTCCTGAGGGATATTAATCAGGTTTTGAATGGCTCTTCCCTTGCTTTGTCTTGTTCCTTCCGGAATCTCGAATACACGCATCCAGAAACAACGACCAAGTTCGGTGAAGAACAACATGTACTGGTGGTTTGTAGCAACAAAGACGTTCTCAATAAAGTCCTTATCCCTTGTTGAAGCCGCTTTCGCACCTACTCCACCTCTGTTCTGTTTCTTGTATTCTGAAAGCGGCGTACGCTTGATGTATCCTGCGTGAGAAATAGTAATGACTACTTCAGTATCAGGAATCATGTCTTCAATACTTACATCTCCACCAGCAAACTCAATGTCAGTGCGGCGATCATCACCGTACTTGTCTTTCATTTCGATGAGTTCATCCTTGATGATCTCCATGCGCTTAGCCTTGTCTGACAAGATGCTCTTCAAGTACTCAATCGTTTTCATGAGCTCCTCGTATTCTGCCTTAATCTTGTCTCTTTCAAGACCAGTAAGCTTCTGCAGACGCATGTCAAGGATGGCCTTCGCCTGAATTTCACTTAGTTTGAATTCAGACATCAAGCCGTTGCGTGCTTCCTCTGGTGTTGCAGAACCACGAATGAGTTTGATTACGGCATCCAGGTTATCGATAGCGATAAGTAGACCTTCTAGAACGTGTGCTCTTTTCTCCGCCTGACGCAATTCATATTCTGTACGACGTACAACCACTTCGTGACGGTGATTTACGAAGTGTTTGATCATATCCTTCAAGTTCAACAACTCAGGACGACCGTTTACTAGTGCAATGTTGTTTACTGAGAATGAGCTTTGTAGCTGAGTGTACTTAAATAATTTGTTCAAAACTACATTAGGTACAGCATCACGCTTAAGAACGTATACGATACGCATACCCTTGCGATCACTCTCGTCACGGATATCTGAAATCCCCTCGATCCTCTTGTCATTGACTAGATCGGCAGTTTTCTTGATCATATCTGCCTTGTTGACCTGATAAGGAATCTCGGTGACAATGATACATTCGCGTCCTTTGACTTCTTCAATGGTAGCCTTTGCGCGCAGTACAATGCGACCTCTACCCGTGTGGAATGCATCTTTAACTCCTTCGTAACCATAAATGGTTCCGCCGGTTGGGAAATCTGGAGCACTAATGTGCTGCATCAACCCATCTATCTCAATAGCGTTATCATCGATGTACGCATTAATAGCGTTAATACTTTCAGTAAGGTTGTGTGGCGGCATGTTTGTCGCCATACCTACAGCAATACCCGAGGCGCCATTAACGAGCAAGCCAGGTATGCGCGTTGGCAATACGGTAGGTTCCTTGAGGGAGTCGTCAAAGTTTAACTGCCAATCAACGGTATCCTTATCAATATCTGAGAGCATTTCCTCCGCGATCTTACGCATGCGCACCTCGGTGTAACGCATTGCAGCTGGAGAATCACCATCAATCGATCCAAAGTTTCCTTGGCCATCTACGAGCATGTATCTCAGCGACCAATCTTGAGCCATACGGACCATGGTGTCATAAACAGAGCTATCGCCGTGTGGGTGGTACTTACCAAGTACATCACCTACAATCCTTGCAGATTTTTTGTATGCTTTAGTGCTGGTCACACCCATATCATGCATACCGTAAAGTACACGTCTGTGTACCGGCTTCAATCCATCACGTACATCAGGAAGTGCACGGGATACAATGACCGACATCGAGTAATCGATGTAGGAGCTCTTCATTTGCTCCTCAATATTTACGGGAATGATTCTTTCTCCCTGCGCCATATTGTCAGTATTTAAGTGGGGATACCCCCGGTTTTTACGTAATCTTCAAATATAGCTTTTCGCCCCGTGGTACCCGTTGATTAACCGCGTTAGAGTTGCTTCATTTATCCACAAATCGATGTTAACAAAACCTTACCTTAGTAAGTAATGTTGTCATAGTAAATGTGAGTAGATTGGTCTTTGATACCATGGCACACTTTGTGTTCAGCATTTACCAGCATAAATAGTCAGCACTATGGAAGAAAATTTTAGCCCGAGAGTCCGCGACGTAATCACCTACAGCAAGGAAGAAGCATTGCGTTTAGGGCACGATTATATTGGCACAGAACACTTGCTTTTGGGAATTCTCCGAGATGGAGAAGGAACAGCTGTGGCCATTTTAAGGGATTTAGGACTGGATTTAAGCAACGTTCGCAACAAAGTTGAGGGAATTGCCGCGCCGTATGCAACGAATGCTCCAGGGACAGGAAAAAACCTGCCACTTACCCGACAGGCAGAAAAAGCCTTGAAGACCACATTCTTAGAAGCAAAGCTGTTTCAGAGCCCGGTGATAAGAACGCCTCATCTGCTCCTATGTATTCTGCGGAATGACAACGACCCTATTAGTGCTGTAATGGCTCAAATGGGTGCTTCATACGATGCTGTTAAAGGAGAATACCAAAACAATCATTTAGAAAACGAGCTTCCCTCCTCTTCTGCCTCGCCTTCCATGAGCTATGATGATGGTGGTGAATTAGAAGAAAGCGGGCCTTCACGTAGAAGTTCCTCAGGCGGTTCTTCCCAGCAGGGCAGAAAAGAGAAATCAAAAACTCCTGTCCTAGATAACTTCGGTAAAGATCTTACAAAGGCCGCCGAGCAAAACAGATTGGATCCGGTTGTCGGGCGTTCGAAAGAAATTGAGCGTGTAAGCCAAATTTTAAGTCGCCGTAAGAAAAACAACCCCTTATTAATTGGGGAACCGGGTGTGGGTAAAAGCGCTATTGCTGAAGGCTTAGCACTTCGAATTGTCAATAAAGAGGTAAGTCGCGTGTTATTTGATAAACGCGTTGTTAGTCTTGACCTAGCTTCTTTGGTAGCTGGAACAAAATATCGCGGCCAATTTGAGGAACGAATGAAAGCGTTAATGAATGAATTGGAAAAGAACGACGACATCATCCTTTTCATTGATGAGTTACACACCATTGTTGGTGCGGGTGGAGCTACTGGTTCGTTGGATGCTTCGAATATGTTCAAGCCGGCTTTAGCTCGTGGTGAAATCCAATGTATCGGTGCCACTACCCTAGATGAGTACCGTCAATTTATTGAGAAAGACGGTGCTCTTGAGCGCAGATTTCAAAAAGTGACAGTAGACCCTACTTCGCCGGAAGAAACCGTTCAGATTCTAAACAACATCAAAGACAAATACGAAGAGCACCACAATGTTCTCTATACACCAGAGGCCATTCAGGCTTGTGTGAAGCTCACGCAGCGTTATATCGCGGATCGTTTTTTACCGGACAAGGCTATTGATGCTTTGGACGAGGCTGGTTCAAGAGTCCATATTTCTAACATTGAGGTGCCTACCAAGATTACCAAGCTTGAAGAGGAGCTCGATAAGATTAAGGAAGAAAAAGTACGCGTGGTTAAATCACAACGCTACGAAGAGGCTGCCAAGCTCAGAGACGACGAAAAAAACGTACAGGCGCTTCTAGATAACGCACGTATTGAATGGGAAGACAGCCTAAAATTGAACAAAAAGACGGTTGATGAAGAGCAAGTGGCAGAGGTGGTTGCCATGATGACTGGCGTGCCAGTACAGCGTGTAGCGGCCCAAGAGATGGATCGTCTTGCTGAAATGGAGAATTTGCTCAAGGCCAGTGTAATCGGTCAAGATGAGGCTGTTAAAAAGATTGTTAGAGCAATTCAGCGTAACAGAGCAGGACTTAAAGATCCAAAGAAACCTATTGGTTCTTTCATTTTCTTAGGACCTACTGGTGTAGGGAAAACACAATTGGCGAAAAAATTGACGGAATTGCTCTTCGATAATGAAGACAACATGATTCGTATTGATATGAGCGAATACATGGAAAAGTTCGCCATATCACGTCTTGTAGGTGCCCCTCCAGGATACGTTGGGTATGAGGAAGGTGGTCAATTGACCGAACGAGTTCGACGTAAACCTTATTCTGTCATTTTGCTCGATGAAATCGAAAAGGCACATCCAGATGTGTTCAATCTACTTCTTCAAGCCTTAGATGACGGTCAGATTACAGACAGTTTAGGTCGTAAAGTTGATTTCAAGAACACCATCATTATCATGACCTCCAATCTTGGTTCTCGTCAGTTGAAAGACTTTGGTACAGGTGTTGGTTTTGGCACAACGGCGAGAGATCAAAACAAACAAGATTTGGAGAAAGGTGTGATACAAAGTGCTTTGAAAAAGGCTTTTGCTCCTGAATTCTTGAATCGTATTGATGATGTGGTACTCTTTAATTCTCTTAAGAGAGCCGACATCCACGAAATCATTGATATTGAATTAAAAGGATTGCTTTCTCGTGTGGCAGAGTTAGGCTACAAGATTTCGTTGAGTGAAGAAGCGAAAGACTTTGTTGCTGACGAAGGATTCGATGAAGCCTTTGGTGCACGTCCTTTGGCACGTGCTCTTCAGAAACTCGTAGAAGATCCGCTGGCGGAAAGAATTATCGGTAAACAGCTCAACGAGGGCGATGAAGTGATAATTGAACTCAAGGATAAAGAATTGACCTTCGAGATAATTAAGGCAAAAGAGGAAGCTCCTGAAAAGGCTACTGAAGCATTGCCAGAATCGACGGAAGATTCTACCAAAGACGAGGCTTAGATTTCTATAATTGCATCGGCCCGCTCTTCAGTGAGTTTGTGTCCGATAGCATTTAGCATGGGTGATGGACGCACTGTAATAAAGTGCTCCCTCACCCATTCTTTTTGGTGCAGGTAATCGTTTTCTAGGTAGATGCCTAAGAGATTCCCTTTCTCCATAAAGACTGCCCCACCCTCTTCTAAATCGATGAGCCACGATTTTTGATTCGACGAGGCTAAAAGTGCAAGAGCTTCCTTGCTACTCCATCCGTTCCGTTCTGCTTCTTGGAGGTAATTCGCGAGCCAAGTTTGCCCACTCACGTACGAACCAAATTTTCGAAGTGCACCGCTCCCGATGGCTTTTTGAACCACCCACTTAATTTCTCCTTTACCGTTCTCAAAAGCGTACAATCCAAACTTTAGCGATTGCTTCTTTTGTGCCTTGTTTAAAGGAGGCCAATGTTCTCGGATCTTATGGTCCTCATAAATTAAAGCAAGTGTTTCATTGGGTAACAGTGTGTAGTCCAAAGAGTGACACTCTTTCATCAATCGCTGGTATTTGGTGGTCTCCTGCTGTGTTGAGAAGTGCTGCGTAATACGTTGCTTGATATTATTGGCCTTACCTATGTATAATGGTAAGCCAAAAGCATCTTTAAACTGGTACACACCAAAGCTCTTAGGTAAATTGTCATATTGCTCACTGGGCAAATGATCGGGTATTTGTATGCGTTTTAGAAGGCCAATCTTAGGGTCGTTAAGCACCTTTTCGTCGTAATCTGCGTGCAGGCAATGAATCAAGACTTCAGCAGCACACAATGCGTCACTTAAGGCGCGGTGTGGATTGTCGTTCTCTACTTCTAGTTGTCGGGCTAAATTGGCAAGAGAATAGCGGCCAAGTTCTGGAAACATCGCACGGCTGTATTTAACCGTACACAATTTGTCCATTCGCCAGGTTGTTCCGGCCTCTCGAAAAGCACGGTCAATGAAACTGTAGTCAAAATTCACGCTATGGGCAACGAATACATCTCCTTCTAGCTCCTTTTGTAACGTAGGAATCAATTCTTCAAAAGTGGGCGCGCCAGCAACCATGTCGTCATCAATACCCGTTAGTAATTGAATGTTGTATGGAATAGATCGATCCGGCTTGACAAGAGAGGACCACTGATGCGTAACCTTCTTGTTTTCAACATGAACAATGCCTATTTCGGTGATGTCATTGCCCGAGGGTCTTCCCCCAGTTGTTTCTATATCTACTACCACACATTTCACATCAGCAAATTAGCCAATAGGCGCGTTTAACCTCTACGCTTTGTTCTATATTTATCCTCATGGAACTATTGATTTGGATTTTATTGATTTTAGGAATTGCGGGTGCAATTCTTCCAATGGTTCCAGGGCCTATTCTTACAGCCGTTGCCCTACTTCTAGCCTTGATGTCAGACCAAATCAATGGTGCCCTTTACTGGTTCTTTGTAGTGAGCGGAATAATGATTTTTCTCATTGACTTTTTCATGCCAGCATATTTGACCAAAAAATCGGGAGCATCAAAAAGGGCATCCAACGGCGCATTGATAGGAATGATATTGTCATTATTTACAGGGCCAGGTCTCTTTTTAGGTGCATTCATAGGCGCATTTATTGGAGAATTTTCTATGACTTCAGATGCTACGAAAAGTGCACGTGCGAGCATTTATGCTGTCTTAGGTGTGTTTAGTGGCATGGCAATAAAGTTGTTCTACACATTGGCTATGCTCATCTTATATATAAGTCAATTGTATTTATGAGAGTAACTGTCGGCACAAAAGAGATTCGCTACCCTTCTTTGGAATTGACAGAGGGTATCATTCTATTTACGGGTCCTTCGGGGAGTGGCAAGACAACCTTACTCAGGGCGCTACATGGTGAATTATTGGTTAAAGATTCATTTGAGAATTGGCCTCAGAATAATACGGCCATGATGCCGCAACAAAATACCTGGATACCCTATTTGAAGATAGGTGTCCAATTGCGACAATTTGGCGGATCAACTTCAGGGTTAATCGCCCACCAATTGCGGCTTGAAAGACATTTGAGGAAATTTCCCAATGAATTGAGCGTTGGACAGCTACAAAGATTCTCGCTCGCCTTAACCTTAAGTCTAGATAGTTCTGTTTTCCTTTTGGATGAGCCTACGAGCGCCCTAGACGACGATCTCGCAGACCTTGTTTTTGGGCTGATTGATGAAAAATTAAAAGAATCGGACCGAACAACTATTCTTGCTGTGACTCATGACCCTCGGATGAAAAAATACTTCAGTACCGCTAAAACTTGGCAGTTATGAGCAGAGTAATAGCAGTTTGGAGTGGTCAATTACGCGCCAAGGGCATTCAATACGTCATGCTCACATTACTGACAGTTCTTGTCAGTGGTGGCTTTTATGCCTCTCGAATAACAGAATCGTACATCTTTAGTAAATGGACTGAGAGTGCACAGTATGCTGATGTAATAGTTAGTTACAAAGGTTCTCCATTGCAGATTGTTGCAAGCACATTATTTAGAATGGAAAATCCAACAGGAAATATTGACAGCACAACGGCAGCATATTGGGAGAAACACCCTATGGTTGCAGCCTCGTGCCCAGTATCACTAGGAGACAATATTCAAGGCTACCCGCTTATTGGAACATCCCTCGATTATTTTGATTGGATGAAGATAAATGTAGTCGATGGTCATCTGCCCAATACCGATGCAGACGTGGTCGTAGATGTATCCTTGGCTGAAACGCTAGGATTGAGCATAGGAGATGAACTTCATTCTTCGCATGGTGGTGCTTCCAATGGTGAAAAGCACGATCATCACCACTTGCAAATAGTTGGTCTTGTACAAGCCCCAAGAAACGCGGACCAACAGGCCTTTTTCACGACGACTACTGCGTATTACGGTATGCACAATAACAAGGGTAAAGGGGATATTACAGCCCTCATGCTGCGATTGAAGAGCAAATCAGCCTTGGTCATGTTGCCAAAGGTCTTCGATCAACGCCCTAATGAGCAAGGGGCTTTTCCCGTTTTCATTTTTGCGCAGTTACAGAAGCAATGGACACCAACCCTAGCTACCATGAAAAAGTATAGTGTTATTGTACCTGTGATACTTTTACTCATGTTCGCATTGATTGTAGCTTATCTGAACGGGACCGAGAAAGAATCAAAACGCTTTTACACCTTACAGAAATTGCCAGGGTTCGAAATCTTTTGGCTGCAACAAGGTTTGTCAATCTTTGCTGTATTAGTCGGTACGGTGCTCACCTTTTTTGTATTAAACAGCATAGCTGGGTTTTATATACATAAAGAACAAGGAGCCATTTTCTTACCGATGCTCGTCGCGGTTCTCCTCGGTATCTTTCATTCCAAGCGTCCATGAAGAAAATTATTGTACTGCTTTCTGTTGTTTTAGGACTCAACGCCAGTGCGCAGCAGGTGTTGCCTTGGGAAATGTTGGCCGTGCCCTACGCCACTACTCCCGATGGCTTGTACGAGCCACAATTCCCTTCATGGCTTGATAAATTCAAGAATACAGAAGTCGTAATTCAAGGTTATTTAGTACCCGTTGATGTTGAAGGCAATCAGTATGCGCTATCTAGATACGCCTTCTCGTCCTGCTTTTTCTGCGGCAACGCTGCGCCTAACACAGTTGTTGAACTTGTTTTTAAGGAGCGGCCTGATGATTTAATAACGGACCAATTTGTTGTCGTTAAAGGCACCTTAGTATTCAATGCCGACGATCCTTTTCGTTTGTTCTTTATACTTCAACAAACAGAATTTGCAGGATGAAAAAATTGATACTTCTAGTTGTTGTATTCCTTTGCAATACATCACAAGCCCAGATTAAAATTAAATGGAGCACCTTCGAACGCTTGCAATTTGAAGAGGTATATGACGAAGAGTCGGCAGCTTGGTTAGTAGCACCTATTTGGACGGAAGATTTGAAAAAGCTTGACGGAGAGAAAGTTAAAATCACTGGCTACATCATTTCACTGGACGTTATTGGGGATGAATATGCACTGAGTGCTTTTCCTTTCGCTAGCTGCTTCTTTTGCGGTGCCAGTGGTCCTGAAAGCGTGATGGAATTGTCTCTTGAGAATAAAACAAAGTACCTAACGGATGAAGTGCATACGTTCGTTGGAATATTACGATTGAACGACGGTACAGGCATATTTCCTATTTCATTAGACAAAGCAAAATCAATCGACTGATGAAAAAGTTACTACGAATCTTATCAGTACTTATGGTTGCATTGGTCATAGCGTTTTTAATGGGTCCAAAACCTGATCAGCCAGTTTTCTTGAATGAGCTACCAGTATTGGCCTCGCCCTTTGAAGAGATTGAAGATTCCATCTACAATTTCGAAAGTCAACATAATGCGCTAGAATGCGCGTATACTGAGGTGTTCTGGAGTGACTCTCTGAGACAAACCGAGTATTCCTTTCTGTACTTACACGGCTTTAGTGCAACTAAACACGAAGGAGATTCCTTTCGTTACATATTGCCCGAAGAATATGGAATGAACGCTGTTTTTAATCGAATGGCCGGTCATGGACTTAAAGAAAACGACGTCGAAAGAATGTCCACATACACGGCGGAAAACGCCTGGAATAAGGCCTTGTATGATTTCGCTTTGGCGAAAAAATTGGGCAGAAAGGTAGTTCTAGGATCCTGCTCAACAGGTTCATTATTGGCATTAAGACTTGCTAAACTCTTTCCAGATGATGTTGCTGCTGTATTGAATTACAGCCCGAACATGGGTCTCCCCGATCCTAACTCAGTATTGTTAAACGGTCCATGGGGCCTGCAATTGATTAAGGCTATATCAGGGACTGAATACAGAATTGTTCCTGAACGTGCAGACGGTATCCGAATCGTTTGTAAACCCATGGCATACAGCTGGGAAAGTGTAGTGCAAATGCAACATCTGGTAGAGACCGCAATTTCAGAGCAAGAACTGAATGAAATTCAAGTGCCAGTACTGAACATGGTATGGTACGAGGATGAGGAACATCAAGACTATGTTATTGATGTAGCCAAGGCTAAAGCCATGCACGAGGCTCTTGGTGGACAGAAGAAATGGGTTACTACTGCTGCCAAGGAACACGTCATTGTGAATCACCAACTATCCAAGGACCTTGAAACAGTCTACGCTGAGACCTATTCATTCTTAGACCTAATCTTGCGCTAATGGAATTTTACCGACCACAATGGCTTTGGGGCTTACTACTTGTGGCAGTGCCTGTTTGGATACATTTTTTTGGAATTCGAACTAGGAAAGCCAAGGTAATCCCATCATTGCTGTGGCTGTTAAAAGTCAACCCATCACAACGCAGTAAATCTCGACTTAAAGATTTAATTGTCCTCCTGCTTAGAATCCTTACTATAGTTTTTGTAGTACTCTCCCTGGCTAGTCCGCGGTCGTCATTAAGTACAAAACTTTTACAGGTAGATAACTATCCTGCGAAATGGAATGAGCGAAATACTTGGATGCCTACG
>JBNAAX010000002.1:0-59538 GCA_049631665.1 Schleiferiaceae bacterium | reverse complement strand
TTTGATTCTATATCTGAATTCTTTGTTGCCGCTTACAGCGCATCGAGCTTTTGTTTGAGCGAAGCCATGTAGCTTTTGTAGGCGTCCATACGATCGGACTCCAACGGTTTTGCATCGGGCAGTTTTTGCTTGTAAGGATCGACTTGCTTGCCGTTTACCCAAAAGCGGTAACACACGTGCGGCCCGGTGGCTAATCCTGTTGAACCCACATAACCAATCACATCTCCTTGCTTTACGCGCACACCGTTTTTGATGCCTGGCTTGATCTTGCTCATGTGTAAATACTGGGTGGTGTACGTACTGTTGTGACGAACCTTGACATAATTACCATTCGCAGATGTGTATTTCGCAGCAATGATGACACCGTCTGCCGTTGACATAATAGGTGTGCCAGTAGGTGCAGCATAATCCGTTCCTAAATGGGCCTTCCAACGCTTTTGAACTGGGTGGAATCTACGACCGCTGTAGCGCGACGAAATGCGGGTAAAGTTCAGCGGTGCACGCAAGAAGGTCTTGCGTAAACTGCGGCCTTCTTCGTCGTAATAATCGTCAAAGCCCAATTCATTCTCGTACGGGAAGGCATAAAAATCATTCCCTACATGGGTAAGGTTGGCAGCGACAATGCGCTTTAGCCCAACATAGGTGGTATCGTCCACATACTCCTCTTCGTAAATCACTGAGAAAGCATCGCCCTTTTGCAGGCGGAAGAAATCAATGGTCCATGCATAAACTTCAACTAATGACATGGCCAAAGCTTGAGTACCTCCTGCACGACCCACGCTTAAATAAAGTGCATCATCTATAGTACCACTTATTTCACGGCGACGAACTTCACGCTCTTTCTCCACTTTTTTGGCGAACACAGAATCGTTAATCCCAATGATCCAATACTCGAATTTACTTTCCGGGTAGATGAAATACGATGGGAAAAGAGAGCTGTCACCCGTTGCGAATTGGACCTCAACCCCAGCACGAATACGACGAACGTTGAATTCATCCTCTACGGCAGCGGCAATTTTATAAATCTGGGCGGTACTGATCCCTCGTTTTCCCAACAAGGCTCCGAAGCTCTCTCCTGAGGCAATCTTATGCGATTCAAAACGCAATGTATCTGCCGGCAGTGTTAGATAGTACTTTGGTTCTTCAATGACTGGCTCCTCATCTGTTAATGTGAGCGGTGCATCGGGATTCGCTGAAATTACAGCGATGATAATGACAAGAAAAATGGAGGCTATAGCCACCCATGCAATCTTCTTTGTACTCATGTATTCTTAAGATTCTAATTCTGCCAACACCTCGTGCACCCAACTCTTACCCCACTCGGCTTTCTGCTCAGCAGTCCATAGTTCTGGGAAGAATATTCTACGTTGAAAACGCGGTGGCAGGTACTTCTGCCAGTTGGTACCGCCTGTTGCAGGAATGTCGGTTGGCTTCTTCGATAAGTAACGAACGGCCGTTTTATAATGTTGTAGGGGCCAATTCACATTAATATTCAAATCCAAAGCGCGTAAGGCATCTTCGAGTTGCCTGCGCTCATCGTCACTTGCATTTGTTTTTAACTCTTGGAACCGCACCCATATGTTGCAATGTTCATAGGCTTCTGCTGTGAAGAGCAAGTCGTCCCAATACTTGTCCATGAACTGGGTAGCGGTATAGGCCGGTTTGCCGTTATCTTCTCTTGTTGCACCATTTTTCCAGTAAATCCCCTCCATCTGATCTTCAATAGAGGCATCTGCTAAGTCCTCACGGCGAGATTCACTTACAATGTTAATGAGCGGGGCACAACCCAGCTCAATGATGCGGTACTGTACGCTTTGAAAACCCGAAGCAGGCGCGAGCGCATCTCTAAAGGCTAAGAATTCTTCTTTCTTCATCCCTAGCTCCATTACACCGAAGCTACCCCTAAGTGCGCCGAAATACCTGTTGATTCGATGAATGCGCTCGGTAAAATCGGCCACCGTATTGGCCTCGTTTTTTGCGATAGCATCAATCTCGATACGAGCAAGTTTAAAGTACAACTCCGTGATCTGGTGATAGATGATAAAAATGGGTTCGTCCTCAACTTGAGTCACCGGACGTTGCAAACTCAGCAGGGTATCTAGCTGAATGTAGTCCCAATAGTTCTGAAAACGCTGTAGTTGCCAGCCGTTGACGTAGGTCTCAAAATCTTGACCAGTCTGTTCGATCTTGGAGCGCAACGCTTCAAGTTTTTTCATCAAATCAGGACTCCATTCCATAGTGGCGATAAGTTGGGTTTGATTCAAAAATACGGGGAATAAGGTGTGAGGCAGCCCACCCAAGCAAGAGGTTATAAACGATTATGCCTTGTTCAAGGTGAACTTAAACGTCGTTCCCTTGCCGTCTTTCGAAGTCACCGTAATCGTTTGATTGTGTTTGTCGATGATGTGCTTCACAATGGATAAGCCTAAGCCTGAACCTCCTGCATCCCGAGAACGCGCCTTATCGACCCTATAGAATCTTTCGAAAATTCGGCTAATGTCCTTTTCAGGAATACCAAAACCATTGTCTTTGACGCTAATCTGCACCTTAGATTCAAGGTCTTGCACTTTGATTTTGACCTTTTTATTGTCGTCACTGTATTTAATCGCATTGACTATGAGATTGTCTAACACCTGCTCAATACGAGCCGAATCACACAACACATCAATACGTTCATCGACCTGAAAATCCACACTGATCTTGGCATCGTTCTTACGAGCATAGGACTCCACACCTTGTAAGGTATCTTCGATGAGTAAGTTGAGCTGCACGGGCTGCAGGCGAATGTCATACTGCCCGGTCTCCACCTTGGAAAGCACATCCATGTCCTTGATCAAAGAAGTCATGCGATCGACCGATTTCGCGGCACGCTTCAAGAACCTTGCAGCAATCTTAGGGTCGTCTTTTGCTCCGTCCAACAACGTCAAGATATATCCTTGAATATTGAAAATAGGCGTCTTGAGCTCGTGGCTCACGTTACCCATGTACTCGCGTCTAAATTCTTCACGGCTTTCAAGCTCCTGGACTACTCTGGCTTGTTTTGCCGTCCATTCACCAATAGCTTCCTCTAGTTTATCTAGTGTCATTGTCCGCGAAGACCCTTGCATCGTATCGACACCACTTTCCTCAATGCGCTTTTGAATGCGACGAATTCGCTTTGTGATGTTAATGTAAATGGCAATAATCATGAGCACCAATGCAATCAGTGCAAAAATCACATACCAAAGTAAATCGGGCACCTCTTCAAAGACACTATCGAGGTACACCATCGCCCCACCTAGGACGGTAAATAGAAGTGCGAGACCTAAAGAAACTGGAACTAGCCTGCCTAAACCCATTAATTGTTTACTTCGAATTTATACCCAACACCTTTTACGGTCTTGATGCGATCGTCGCCAATTTTTTCACGAAGCTTTCTAATGTGGACATCGATTGTTCGACCGCCAACGATTACCGCCGTTCCCCATATGCGGTCCATAATTTCCTCTCTTGGAAAAACTTTACCTGGCTTAGAGGCAAGTAAGCTCAATAGCTCAAACTCTTTTCTTGGAAGATCAAGTACTTTGCCCGCTAGCTCAATATGATAGCGTTCTGGATCAATTACTAAATCTCCTAGACTCATACGTTCAGGCACTTCTTGTTCTGCAGTAGGTCTTCGGCGAAGCAGCGCTTTCAGCCTAGAGGTCAACACTTTTGGTTTGACCGGTTTTGTAATGTAGTCATCCGCTCCTGCCTCGAATCCCGCTACCTGCGAATAGTCCTCTCCACGAGCGGTTAAAAATGCAATGATGGTACCTTCCAAGGCAGGCACCTTACGAATCTGATCGCACGCCTCGATACCGTCCATTTCTGGCATCATCACGTCCAATAAAATGAGATCTGGCTTTACTTCTTTTGCGATCGCTACACCTTCTTTACCGCTGGATGCAGTAAACACCTGGTAGCCTTCGTTCTTCAAGTTATACCCTACAATCTCTAAGATATCCGGTTCGTCATCAACAAGGAGTATTTTCGCGCCTGTAGCTTTCATCGTGCAAATGTTTATTCAAGGTAAAAGTAAGTGGTTTTAAGATACATTTTTAGTTTGATTGCTAGTAAAATGGGTGCTTAACAATCCGATAACACTGCGTTAAAAATTCTTTCATCACGTCTTACCAAAGGTTCACAAGTGCTTAACAGCTGATTAACATTAGTCTCTTTTGTTTGTGACGTCAATAAATAAAGAGACTCTTACAATGAAAATGAAAAAGCTTATGGCATTTGCGGCAGCTGCCTCTATTCTTGCCGCATGTAACGGAGGTGGTACTGAGCCAAAACCAGTAGATCCTTCTGTTGTAGTAACTAAATCAGGTTTAATTAGCGCAAACGAAACTTGGAGTGCTGACTCTATTTACGTTCTTAACGGTCGCGTAATCGTCGGTGCGGGTTCAACGCTAACTGTTGAAGCCGGTACCATTATTAAAGGTGAAGAAGGTGACGGTGCGAACGCTTCGGTACTTATTGTCGGTAAAGGCGGTAAAGTAGACATGCAAGGTACTGCAGACGAGCCGATCGTCATGACTTCAGTTCTTGATAACATCAATGTTGGTCAACGTAACGGTTCTAACCTTGATGAAACTGATAAAGGTCTTTGGGGTGGTTTAATCGTTCTAGGTGACGCTCCAATTTCAGCTGATGCCCCTGAAGCGTTGATTGAAGGTCTTCCTGCAAACGAGCCATGGGCAGTTTACGGTGGATCTAACAACGCAGATAACTCCGGTACCATTTCTTACGTAAGTGTTCGTCACTGTGGCACTTTGATTGGTGACGGTAACGAAATCAACGGTATCACTTTCGGTGGTGTTGGTAATGGTACTACTGTCAACCACATTGAAGTTTTTGCAACTATCGATGATGGTGTTGAATTCTTCGGCGGATCTGTAAATGTATCTCACGTAAGTGTTACAGCACAAGGTGACGATGCTTTTGATATTGACCAAGCATACTCTGGTACTATCGACAACTTCGTTTACGTTGCCGGTGACGATTCTGACCATGGTCTAGAAATTGATGGCCCAGAAGGATCAACGACAGGTTCATTTACATTGAAGAATGGTACATTGTTAGGTGGAAAAGGCGAATACGCTGACTTCCGAGATGGTGCAATGGGTAACGTTGAAAACGTATTCTTCTTTGGATTCTCAGAGTCTTCAGATTTCGAATTGGACGATTCTACTTCTTCTTACAACTATGAGAACGGATTATTGAATTTCTCAAATGTGGAAATCAACACATCACACTTGACTGCTGGAAACATGTCAGCCGTATCTATTTTCATGGATAAATTTAAAGGTGAGCACTTCGCTGGTGGGTCAGTAGTAAACGAACCAACAATTGGTGCAAACGCTTCAGACTTTGCTTGGACACTTACTGCTAAAAATGGTAACCACGATGATTTCGCAGGTCCTTTCTTAGCACCAAACAACGTTGTTGTATCTGGAAGTACAGGTGACGCTACTTGGTCTGCTGCTCGTATCTATGAATTGCAAGGTCGTGTAATCGTTGCAGCTGGCGATACTCTAGTTATCGAACCAGGAACAATCATCAAAGGTGGTTACGGACAAGGTGCAAACTCTTCAGTTATCGTAGTAGCACAAGGTGGGTACATCGAAGCAAGAGGTACAGCTGCAAACCCTATCATCATGACTTCTATTGCTGATAACATCGAACTAGGGCAACAGGCAGGTACAAATCTTGACGAAACTGATGCTGGTCTATGGGGTGGTTTAATCGTATTAGGTTACGCTCCTATCTCTGCTGATGCTGCTACAGCGCTTATCGAAGGTCTTCCTGCAAACGAGCCATACGCTATTTACGGTGGTTCTGATGCTACTGACAACTCAGGTGTTATCGAGTACGTAAGTGTTCGTCACGGTGGTACTTTAATTGGTGACGGTAACGAAATTAACGGTATCACTTTCGGTGGCGTTGGTTCAGGAACTACAGTAGATAACATTGAAGTTGTTGCTAACGTAGATGATGGCGTTGAGTTCTTCGGCGGTTCTGTAAATGCATCGAACATTGTAGTATGGGCTCAAGGTGATGATGCTTATGATATCGACCAAGCCTACTCTGGAACTATTGACAATTTCGTATATGTTGCAGGAGCAGATTCTGATCACGGTATGGAAGTGGACGGACCAGAAGGAACCATGGGCGCTGGATTTACAGCAACCAACGGTACGCTTTACGGAATGAGTGCTGAGATTGCTGATTTCCGTGACTCTGCAATGGGTACTGTTCAAAACATCTACATCACAGGTTTTGATGATGCAGGCGACTGGGAGATTGACGAGACTGGTGGTGCTTACAACTACGACAACGGTTTGTTGAACTTCGCTGATATCGAAATTGACTTAAGTTCTTACACTGCAGGTACTACTCTAGCTGACGTATTCCTAGATAAATCAGGTGCCGTTACAGCATGGAACCCAGGTGATTTCGCTACCTCAGTAACTACTGCTACAGTAGGCGCAGACGAAAGCAAACTAGCTTGGACATATTCAGCTATGAAAGGCGCTTTCTAAGAGAAGCTTCTTAACATAAAGTTAACCCAACTTTAAAAGGCCCGAGACATGTATTTCGGGCCTTTTTTCGTGTTTTGCACTCTGAATCGAACGGTAACCTCTATGAAAATTAAAGCGCTATTTACTGCACTCCTATTCAGCGTACTTTCTTACGCTCAGAATGGCATTATCCGCGGAACTGTGTACGAAGACGAAACCAGCGAAGCACTCTTTTACGCTAATGCGCAAATACCTTCTACAGGAGCAGTAGCATTCACAGATTTCGACGGGAACTTTGAATTGAGTTTGGCGCCGGGCACCTACAATCTTGAAATTAGCTTTTTGGGGCTAGCAACTTTAACTATTTCTGATGTAAAAGTCGAAGCTGGCAAAGTAACGGCTTTTGAAAATCTTCGCTTAAAGCCGTCAACAAACGAGCTGATGACCGTAACGGTAACAGCTTCAGCAATGCGCAATACTGAAAGTGCACTCCTAGATGTGAAGAAGAAGAGTGCAACAGTAATGGATGGTATCTCAGCACAGAACTTTAAACGCATTGGTGATGGCAACGCCGCAGCCGCAGTTACGCGTGTTCCTGGGGTAAGTATCCAAGGTGGTAAATATGTGTTTGTTCGTGGTTTGGGTGATCGTTACACAAAAACTCAGTTAATGCGTATGGATATTCCTGGTTTGGATCCGGATCGAAACTCGTTACAGATGGATATCTTCCCAACCAACATCCTACAAAACATCGTCGTTTTAAAAACACTTACTGCAGATTTGCCAGCAGATTTTTCAGGTGGATTGGTCAACATTGAATTGGTCGATTTCCCAACCAAGAAAACATTAAACATCAGCTCTTCGCTAGGCTATACTCCAGGTATGCACTTGGTCGAAGGTCTAGGACACCAAGGTTCAGTGACCGATTTCCTAGGTTTCGATAGCGGTTTTAGAAACAATCCACTACCGAACCAATATATCTACGAAGGTATTCCTAACCCTGCGCTAGATGACCCGATAACCACAGAACTTACCGAAGGTTTCGCACCGGTCTTGGCTGCCAAATCGCGCACTATGCCATTGAACGGTTCCCTCGGTATAAGTGGTGGTAACCAAATCAAGAAAGACAACGGAAAAACCGTAGGATATAACGGATCGTTCTCGTACAAGGCAAACACGGACTTCTACGGAAGTTTGAATGGAGATTCTACACGTTTGTACGAGCAAAACTTTTACCGTAAAGGAAACTTGCCTGATCAATACACTCTTCAGGCGGATCGCACGCAGAAAGGTTCTCTGGCGGTTAGTAATATTTTCATGAGTGGTCTGTTCGGTTACTCTATCAAAGATGACAACGACAAATACCGCTTCACAGTGATGCACTTGCAAAATGGTGAAACACGTACGGGTAAATTTATAGAGACTTCCTCTATAGAAAATTCATTCGTAGGAGCGCGAGATAACCTTGAATATTCAGAACGTTCAATTACTTCTGTCCTTTTCAACGGTCAGCACAGCCGTCAGGACAATAAACTCAAAATTGACTGGAGAATAGCGCCAACATTTAGTCGTATTGCAGATAAAGATATTCGCTCAACTTCGTACCGTACCGAAGACAACACCTTCGCAATTGCACCAGGCGAGACCGGTTTCCCTAACCGTATATGGCGTAACCTGAACGAATTTAACCTTGCAAATCGTATCGATTTCACTCGCACTCACGAGGTACGCGGTCGTGACGCAAAATTGAAGTACGGTGCAAGCTACACTATAAAATACCGTGATTACGAAATCTTACGTTACCAGCTACGTACAAAGAGTATGGGCCGTCTTGATGAACTTACTGGAAATGCCGACGAGCTACTGACCGATGCCTACATCTGGGATGTTGCTACAGACGCGGGTACTTACTACAGCGGTAACTATGAAGCGAACAACGCCTACCAAGGTATCCAAAGCAACTTTGGCGCTTATATCAATGAAGAGTTCAGTATGAATGCCTTGATGAAGGTAGTCGTAGGTCTTCGTCTAGAGCGTTATGATCAATTCTACACCGGTGTTGACCAGCAAGAAGCTGCCGCTCCAGGTACCGGTATCAATTACCAATGGGAGCCGGTACTGAACAACTTTAATTTGTTCCCTACAGCTTCGTTCATCTACAGTGTTAACGAAAACAGTAACCTACGTTTGGGCGCTTTCCGTACTGTGGCTCGCCCATCGTTCAAAGAGAAGTCTGCTGCACAGATTGAAGATGTCTTGACGGGTATCACCTTCATTGGTAACCTAGACCTAGTGAATACCACCATAACCAACTTGGATGCACGCTACGAATACTTCTTCGAAGGCGGTCAGACTGTTGCCCTTTCTGGATTCTACAAGTACTTCCAGAACCCAATCGAGCTTGTGGCGTACTCTGCTGCCGCTCCTTCGAACTTCCAGCCACGTAACGTGGGTAATGCGACCGTTGCCGGGTTAGAATTTGAAGTACGTAAGAATCTTGGATTCATCGGATTGAACAACTTTGAAGTCAATTCTAACTTCTCTTACATCTACTCTGCCGTAACGCGTGATTCTGCTGAATATGCAGCGCGTGTAGCTTCTGCAAGAACAGGCGAGGTGATTTCTGAGCTACGTCCTATGCAAGGTCAGAGTCCTTACATGGTCAATGTTGGCTTAAATTACAACGACCCGAAGAAGGGATGGCAAGGTGGATTGTTCTACAATGTCCAAGGCGAGAAACTCTACATCGTAGGGGTTGCCGATAACCCAGACGTTTATGAGGTTCCTTTCCACAGCTTGAACTTCAACCTATTGAAAACATTCGGTGAAGACCGCCAGTACCAGATGGGCTTCGGTATCAACAATATCTTGGACGATACCAGAGACCGCATCTTCGTGAGCTACGAGAGCTTCTCTCCGTACTTCTCACGTTGGGCACCGGGAAGAACGTTTAAACTAACCTTCCGCTACTCGCTTTAAGCGAATTCAAAAACGTAATTTTGAACCGCGGCCCTCGGGGCCGCGGTTTTTTTATGCGCAACTTCACAGAAATCACCGATCAAAACTTTGAGGAGGCGGCACTTGAAATGTACCGCCACCAGTACGCGAATAACGAAGTGTACGGTCAGTTCTGTGATTTAATTAAGCGCACGCCAGAGACCGTCAATGCGCTCGAAAACATTCCCTTCCTGCCGGTAGAACTCTTTAAAAATCATGAGGTCGTTACGGGAGTTTTCAGCCCCGAAGCAACATTCACTTCTTCCACGACCACCGGAGGCACCCCCAGTAGACATAGGGTGAAGGAATTGGCCCATTATGAAAAGGTGTATGTGGAGGGCTTTCAGCGGGAATTTGGTGCCTTGGAGAATTGGACCGTATTGGCCTTATTACCGAGCTACCTTGAGCGCAGCGGCTCTTCCTTAGTGGTGATGGCCGAGGGCATGATTAAACGTTCGGCAAAGAAAGAGAGCGGTTTCTACCTCTACAATCACGAGGAGTTGGCGCAAGTACTTCACAATCTTCAAAAACAGCAACAGCCCACCTTGCTTATGGGTGTGACTTTTGGACTTTTAGATTTTGCTGAAAGTATTTCCGCAATGGATTTCCCTCAGCTACGTGTGATGGAGACCGGCGGTATGAAAGGCCGTCGTAAAGAGCTTATTCGCACCCAAGTGCACGCGCTGTTGAAAGAGAAATTTCCCTCCAGCCCTATTGATAGCGAATACGGCATGACGGAGCTGTTGTCGCAGGCGTATTTGAAAAACAGCGGACTGTTTGCTTGTCCCCCTTGGATGCGCGTATATACCAGAGACATCGCAGATCCACTCGGAGAACCACAGCAAAACGGGTCACGAGGTGCCTTACAGATTATAGACTTGGCCAATAAGGACAGCTGTTGCTTTTTAGCCATTAGCGACCAAGGAAGGGTTTTTGAAAATGGTACATTTGAAGTCTACGGCCGACTCGATAAAAGCGAGATACGCGGTTGTAACCTAATGGTGAGTTTATGAGAAAATTAGCAGTTATTGCCCTACTAGCATGGGCATCCGTAGCACATTCACAGGTCGTTCGTCGCGAGGCAGCATTGACCTCAGGAAAAGACCGTCTAGAACTTCGAGATTCTGTGCGTGTAAGTGCTTCTAACTTTAACGGCGGCAGCTACGATGCTACCGTTCATCTTTGGGTACACGACGATTATGTTAACGTCCTTGATAAGAGATTGATGGCAGGCGCGGCATTGCTTTCAAGCAAAAAAGACACCCTTGGATACTGCGAGGAAGGTTTCCCCATTGACAGCCTATGGGAGAGTACTGCCCGACGCATGAGTAAATACCACGAGGTGGTGCTCAGCGGTTCCATCAACGGTCGTGAACTCGAGCGACGCAGCTTCCCGACCATTACCGTAGAGAATTTCTTCCAAGGAAAACGCGGGGGTGCGGTTCGTGATGCCCTTGTTGAAGTACTTAAATCCAAAGATTGGGAAGGTAAAAACTTCGGCGAGTACGAGTGTTGGGCCTACTTGAACCGAAGCGCCAATCCCTCACAACCAGATTTCCAAGCATTGGTAATATTCCGCAGCGGCATACCCTATTGCCTTGTGAACAAGGGCGAAGAATTTGAGTACGCTAAACTTAAAGGTGCCGAGATGCGCGACCACGGCATGTTCTACTTCTTCCAACGTCCGAACGAACGCTTTTTAAAGGATATCGACGATATTGTCTTTAACTACGTGGTATTATAATAACCTAATCGCAATCTTACATTAATCGTATATTTTATAACTACACATACTTTCGTAAGGCCTATGTGTTAAACGAATTGTTAAGTATATTTGATAGGTATAAGGAGGGCGCTTAATGTGCCCTCCGTTTTTTATCGCCTAATTGAAAATCGCCTCTATTTCGCGCCAATCAACAATCTTAAAGTTTTGAGGAATCGCCTGTCCTTCTGAATCTTTATTAAATCCATCTTGAGCGATCAGAATACCTTTTGGGTAGATATCCCCTATAGGATCCGCATAGATATCGATTCCATCGGTCTCTTCTGCCCCGTCAAAAGTGCCGTCGGCTATCTCAAATACTCCTAAGTATTTGTAGTTATTACCTATGTCAAAGACAGCGTATTTAAAGTTGCCCTGACTTGATGCAAGGAGTAAATGAGTAGAATCGTTGGAGAAAATGGCTAGTCCTTCAATATCATAGGACAAATCTTCATTTTCATCACCACTCATATCAATTCGGAATCTCTCAGCATCAGAATCGTCAAGGTCATATGCAAATATGCCTCCCTGTTCCTCGCCCAAATACAAAAGTCTATTATTATGATCAACGACCATCCCTTCTACTTGTCCTGCAGCCTCAAACGCGTTGACCAAAGTAAAAGTGACTTGAGTAGAATCAGAGCTCAATTCCCACTGCTCAACCATTCCATCTTTATTATTCACGAAAGCAAAAGCTCGCCTATTTAACTCATCGTTCCATAGACAAAAGCCATATACGCCTTCTAGGTTTGTTTTCATTGTCGTATCGGAAATCAGTGTGAGTTTTTCACCCACGGAGTCAATCGCCCAAACATCAATACGATCATAATCTCTGTTTGAAGCAGCGACGATATCAATGGTAGTATCATACAATGGTACATTCAAGCTCACATCTACGTTGTTTAGTCTTCCTATCGGGTAATCAGCAATTCGTTCGCCGGATAAATTATAAACCTCAAGGCCGTATTTTTTATTCGTTCCGAATATTAGACTATTCTCAGGCTTGCTCTCATTCAACCAGAATGCGGGGTCATCCGCAGCATCCTCTCCTTGCGATGCGATGCAATTATCTGTCTCTGCATTAGCATATACCTGTGGTACAGTTTTTTGACCTTGGCATGCTGAAACAACGATGCCTAAAGCGACAATAAATTTTTTCATAATAAAATTTCCTCCGACTCTTAGTAATCGGAGGAAATAAATAAAGTTTGTGATTTGTATTAAATATCGAGTTTAACACCAAAGTTCGCGCGCAAATTGTAGTATTCCATTTGCATCGTGTATTGACTTTGGTATTGGTAATAACGCAACGGTTGGTTAAGCAAATTGTGGAGTTCAACGAACAACCTTACATTTTTCGCAACCTCATAATACCCATTAATATCTAAGAAGTGCTGTGCATCATAGTAACGGTCTTCAAATGCATCACCACCATATTCGTCTACATACGAGCCCGCATAGTTGTAAGACAAGCGTACCATAAGCTTTTTGTTCTCGTAGGCCAATGCTGTATTTACCATCAGTGGTGCCGCACCAGCAAAACCAACCTCATCGTCTCTATCTAGGATTCCAGTGGTAGTTGATTGAGTAAGTGTCGTATTCGCTTGGACATTGAAGTTTTTCAATGCTGGAGTAACGATATCAAGCTGACGTTGAAACGCAAATTCAAGACCAGAAATCGTAGCAGTACCGCCATTCTCTGGCTTCGTGTATTCATAGGTTTCACCATTGAACACATCATCATAAACATTGTAATAGATGAAATTATCAATCGTCTTGTAAAATACTCCGGCGGAAATTAAACCTAAATTTGAGAAGTAACGTTCTCCGTTTAGATCAAAGTTCCAAGCAGTTGCAGCTGATAAGTTTGGATTACCTAACTCAATCTCGCTATCATCCGAATTAAATGCTTCGTATGGCACAAGGTCGTAGTAATTCGGTCGAGCCAACGTATTTGTAAGGGACGTACGAATCACCGTATTTTTATTAGGACTAAAGCGATACAACAAAGATGGTAGAACATTTAAATATGTACCCTCACCGCTAGTTCCAGTAGCGATTTCTTCAACAATATCGTAACGGAAACCCTCGTAGACATTTACAGTATTTTCGGCACGAATACCAGCCACTAAACGGTGTTTACTTCCCCAATTCTGGGTAATCATAGCATAAGCCGCAGTAACTGTCTCAGTGGCAAAGTAATTTCCTGCAGCATATTCTTCAGGAATATCTGTAGATTCGAATACGGATGCATCGGCTAAATCTAGGCCACCGAGGTACTCAGGATCTATGAAGTGATTCGAGTTTTGCGAATCCCAATAACCATCAATTAAGTATCGGTTACCTCTTGAGAATTGGTATCCATTCTCACCTAAAGAAGCCTCATTATCTCCGTTAATCCACTCGTACTCAGTAAAATCATTATCTCTTTCTTTGGTTTTCGTGCGAAGGCGAAGACCTGTCTTTAAAGTAGTATTCGTTTTACCTGTTAAAAGTGGAATTTCGAAATCCAATCTTGCATTTAAGTCTTGGTCATATGTAAACTGATTCTCGTCGGTCAACTCCTTTAGGCTGTAATTCGCAAAATCAGGAGTTGCTGTTGGTCTCATTTGAAGGAAAGTGTACTCTGTAGGAGCTGAAGTGATTTCCATTTGTACGTCTTTCTCTCTAAATGAAATATATCTCTCATCTGGACGTGTCTCAGATGCGCGAGCAGTATTAACAGACCAATTGGCCTTAATATTACCGAAAAGGTGTTCTCCTCGAAGCGCAAAATTATTTGCAATCTGATGTTCTAATCGACTGTTATTTACACTTGCATCTCCTGCTTTAGTTTGTCTACGAACTTCCGCAGTGTAAGTTCCGTCGCCATTAGACTCAATATCCTTATAACGAAGACGGTATCTATTCTCCCAATCCTTACGATCGTTGTGTAACGCTGTGAAGAATAATTTATGTCCCTCAGCCAAATTGTAATCTAAACTCATTGAGTACGATTGACGAAGACGTCTAACTTCGTAACCGCGTACTTGATAATCTACAATACTTGGATTACCGTTCTCATCAAATTCCCATTCCATTTCAGCGTTGTCCGAACCAAAATCATGGTCATTAACTGATACGGAGAGAACTGCACCTAGTTTATTGTTCAGGAATCTATCGCCGTAAATCGCTGCGCCCGTCCAAATTGGCTTTTGAGATAATAAGTTATATCCAGAACCTCCGGTCAATGAAAAACGTTGGCGCTGCGGTGCTTGGCGAGTAACTAAGTTAACAGCACCACCAATGGCATCAGCATCCATATCTGCTGTCACGGCTTTATTTACAACAACCGTTTGAATCATATCAGAAGGGATAAGGTCTAATTGCACTTGTCTATTATCTCCTTCTGCGGACGGCATTCTTTCACCGTTAACCATTACACTGTTCAATTGAGGAGCCAAACCACGAATAATGATATCTCGTGCTTCTCCTTGGTCATTTTGAATAGTGATACCAGAAATTCTCTTCAGCGCATCCCCAATGTTCGCATCCGGCGTACGACCAATCTGATCGGCGTTTACAACATTCGTCACACCTGTGTTTTGACGCTGTTGGGCTAAAGCTTTCGCTTGATTACGTAGGTAGTTCCCGGTAACAATAACTTCTGATAATTCATTTGTAGCTTCTGTCAATTGAATTAAAACAGTTGACACATGTCCATCAGTAAGTTCAATTGATTTAACTACATCTTGATATCCCAATGATGATATGGTTAGAGCCACCTCACCTTTGTTCAAGCCTGTTAAAGTAAAATTCCCCAAATCATCTGTCACTGTAGTTTGTTCACCTTCATTAGCTACTACTACAGCACCAGGCATAGGGAAATTGTCAAAATCCAATACGGTTCCTTGAACAACTGAATTTTGAGCAAAAGTCAATGCGCTCAAGAGTAGTAGCGCTAGAGTAAAAGTCCTTTTCATTGCTATGGTAATTTGTTTGTAGCAATTAACTCATTGAAAATAAACCCCTAGTTACCTAAGATTGAATAGTGATTTAATTCATCGAAACAAAAATGTTAACCTATTCACTTAGATGTAATTTTTTGATAATAAAAACGAAAGACTAGGTTTAGATTTAATTATCACATTAGGGGGATGAAATATTCCTTTGTGCTTCTGCTTATTTCTGTTCTTTTTAGTTGCAATCCCGATGTAATCGAGAACACACCGAACTATTTTATTTCGACCTTCGCGTTCGACACTTTAGATATTTCCTCACGATACGATTCAGTATATTTCGAATGCGATAGTGTTATTCCAATTAATGAGGCATCCGGTGGAATAGCGTCAAACCAATTCAAAGGGGATTTTTGGACTATCAATGATTCTGGCAATGAACCATTGCTTTTTCTAATTGATGGTACTACTGGTGTCCTTAAACTTCAATTGAATCTTCAAGGAACGAAAAATCTAGACTGGGAATCTTTAGACTCTTACGTGGATGATAGCGGAACATCTAAAATAGTTGTTTGTGACTTCGGTGATAATTTTGAGGTTAGGCCTTTTGTTACCGCCTATATCTTCGAAGAACCTAGCGCCTCGGTTATTGATACCAACACCCTAGATCAATCTTACTTTCCATCTAAACTAGATTCCGTCAAATTCACCTATGAAACTGGTCCTAAAGATGTAGAAGCATTCTTCGTAGATCCAATTTCAAATGACTGGTACTTCATCTCAAAACGAGAACCCAATAATCGACTCTATAAATTAGAGGAGCCAGGAGCCATTGCAATTGATACTGCAATACTTGTTGGAGAATTCCCTTTTTACATGACAACGGCCGCCGACTGCAAGAAACTTAGCAATAATTCTTATCCAATAATCATCAAAAACTATGAACGCGTTATGTATTGGGAAAGATCTAATAATCAAAGCGTCGAACAAGCTTTATCAGAACTGCCAGAATTAATACCATACGGCCAACGAGAGCCTCAAGGCGAAGCTATTTGGTTTTGGCCAAACGGAGACGTTGGTACTTGTAGCGAATGGAAGGGAGAAAAACCAAAGCCTCGGAGATATATTCGTTTATAAAAAAAGGCGCCCCAAGGGGCGCCTTTTTTATTCATCTATCAGAGCCTTAGCTCACCTTCACTAGGAAGTAATTCTTCTTTCCTTTTTGGACTATGATTAATCCACCCGCGACAACATCGTCTTTGGTGAGGACTTTATCTACGCCCACTTTCGTTTTATTGATGGCAACACCATTGCCCTGCACCATCTTCCGCGCCTCTCCCTTTGACGGGAACACCGCTGTATGCTCAGCGAGCGCTTCGACGATATCAAGACCGCCTTCAAGATCTGAGGCAGCCAATTCAAACTGCGGCACACCCTCAAAAACACTTTCAAGCGTTGCTCTGTCTAAAGATCTCAACTGGTCTTCTGTAGCCTTACCAAACAAGATTTGAGATGCTGCTAGCGCATTATCTAAATCTGCCTGGCTGTGAACGCGTACAGTAATCTCTTCAGCCAAGGCCTTTTGCAAGGCACGCTTGAACGGCGCCTCTGCATGCTCAGCAATCAATGCTTCAATCTCTTCACGTGATTTAATAGAGAAAATCTTGATGTAGTTCTC
This sequence comes from Schleiferiaceae bacterium, assembly GCA_049631665.1. GTDB lineage: Bacteria > Bacteroidota > Bacteroidia > Flavobacteriales > Schleiferiaceae > UBA10364. The sequence goes on along the minus strand of JBNAAX010000002.1, from coordinate 42,618 downwards.
TGCATCTGCGTCTGAAGCGTTCAGCCAAAACTGGTAGAATGCATAAGGGGAAGTACGTGCCGGATCCAACCAAACATTACCGCCCTCGCTTTTTCCAAACTTCGTTCCGTCCGCTTTCTTAATTAGCGGTGTAGTCAATGCATGCGCAGAACCTCTACCTAGACGACGAATAAGCTCCGTACCCGTGGTGATGTTGCCCCATTGGTCCGAGCCGCCCATTTGTAGCTTCACACCATTGTTCTTCCATAGGTGGTAGAAATCGTACCCTTGGATCAATTGGTAAGAAAACTCCGTAAAGCTCATACCGGTATCTAAGCGTTTTTTCACGCTGTCTTTGGCCATCATGTAGTTCACACTCATGTGTTTACCTACATCACGGATAAATCCTAAAAAGTCGAACTCTTTGAACCAGTCGTAGTTGTTGACGATTTCAGCACTATTTGCGCCACAATCAAAGTCCAAGAACTTTTCTAGCTGCTTCTTCTGGCAATCTAGATTGTGTTGGAGGGTCTCTAAATCAAGTAGGTTACGCTCAGCGCTCTTACCTGATGGATCGCCCACCATTCCTGTAGCACCACCTACCAAAGCGATAGGCTTGTGACCAGCGCGCTGAAAGTGCACTAGAGTCATGATTTGTACCATGTTCCCTACACCTAGGGAATCCGCTGTTGGATCAAAACCGATATAGCCAGAGACCATTTCACTAGTCAATAGTTCTTCAGTTTCAGGCATGATGTCGTGCAACATGCCTCTCCAACGTAGCTCTTCTACAAAATTTGTGTCCATGTGTTTCTCTAACTGGCTGTTCGAACCGCTAAAATAGGACCTTAATCGTCTCTAACACCCAACTCGCGCATTAAATCTGGCTGGGAGAACAAATAGGCTCGAAATCTTAAATCTTCAGCCGCAAAGAGCGTCATGTCATTGACGTTGAAAGGAATTTCAAGCGACGGGTCGTTGAGATCTTTGATGATAAATACATCTTCCTTCTGTCCCCAAAGAATACACCCCATCCGATCGCGGGCTCCTTCGAGTGCATACTCAACAATATCCAGCTCGTAGAGCGGTCTATTGTCTAAATCCTTGATACCGATGCATTCGTCTACACGATTGTGCTTAATGATTGCTCCGTTCCACCAAAACTGATCTTTGGAATAATAGCGGGTCCTACCTATTTCTCTAGCGTAGCCCACTATCTGCTCGTCCATGCGCAGACGGTAGCGGGTTTCGTATGGATTGAGTTTTGAAAACATGTATAAAAAACGAAGCCGGGATAAGAAAAGTTCTTGCCCCGGCTCAATTTAAATGTCGACGTATTATTTAAACGCAGCGACTCCGCGGTCCAACCAATCGATGTAGGCATCTACATCAAGGTTATAGGCATTTTTCTCCACAAGAGGCGTTAAATCGTCGTGTCCAAGAATCACATACAGTGGCTGACTTACTTCTTGGAAGTTCACCTCTTGGAATTCACTCCACTTGTTTCCAATGTTCTTGATTTTACGACCCGTAATTTCGCTGATGTATTGCTCATCTTCTGGTAACTCAGGGCGCGCATCTACATACAATGAAACCAATACGACGTTATCGCGAAGACGCTGATGAACGCGTTCGTCCACCCATACATTTTCTTCCATTTTACGGCAGTTCACACAACCCCAACCTGTGAAGTCAAGCATGATCGGTTTCCCAACCTCCTTAGCGTAAGCCAAACCCGCTTCATAGTCGTTGAAACAAGGAAGTCCATTGGGACAATGTTCGCCCAATTCTGGTTGAACGCTGGCCTGTTCGCCGGATACCACTGTTGTGATATTTGGCTGTGCAAAGGCCCCGCCCCGCTGCTCAGCATAATGCTCTGGCGGCGGGAAACCAGCGATGAGTTTCACTGGAGCTCCGAAAATTCCTGGAAGCATGTAAAAGCCCATGATTAGGAAGGTCAACGCAATAAACAATCTGCTCACACCAATGCTCTGCACGGGGCTGTCTAATGGCATACGGAAGGCACCGAGCAAATAGAACGCTGTTGCGAATGCGATAGCTACCCAAATGGCTAGGAACAATTCTCGTTCTAGTAAATGCCACTGCATCACCATATCAGCGGTAGATAAGAACTTCAAGGCAAAAGCCAATTCTAAAAATCCAAGGGTCACCTTCACTGTATTCAACCAACCTCCGGAAGAAGGCAGGGAATTTAACCAGCCCGGGAAAGCAGCAAAGAGGGTAAATGGAATAGCGAGCGCTAGAGCAAAACCAAACATTCCAACTGCTGGACCTAGTAAGGATCCACCTGAGGCGGCTTTAACAAGTAGCGACCCAATAATTGGTCCTGTACAAGAGAAGCTAACTAAGCTCAAGGTGAAAGCCATGAAGAAAATTCCGACCATACCTCCTTTATTAGAAGCATCGTCTGCTTTATTCACCCAGCTCGAAGGCAAGGTGATTTCAAAAGCGCCAAAGAAACTTGCTGCAAAAACCACAAACAGGGCAAAGAATGCAAGATTAAACCACGGGTTAGTAGCCATTTTATTCAAACTGTCCGCTCCAAAAAGCAGCGTGACTAAGAGCCCTAATCCAACATAAATAACGATAATGCCTATTCCATACATGGATGCCTTGAAGATGCCTTCTGCTTTGGTCTTGCTTTGTTTAGTGAAGAAACTCACTGTAAGCGGAATCATTGGGAAGATACAGGGCATGATCAGGGCTGCGAAACCGCCCAAGAAACCGAGCCAAAAGGTGGTCCCCAAACCGTCCCAAGGGGAAGGAAGCGGCGCATCTACTATCTCGGTTTTAAAGTCTACATAGGTTGGTGGAAGACACATCTCGTCGTTACACACCATAAATTCTAACTCACCCTTCACCGTGAAGTCGCTCTCTTTCGGTTCTAGAAGAATGGTGAAATCTGCCGATTCTGAGAAGAAGGCCAGATCCATTTCAAAATTTGGATCGTACTCCACGTGAGGCTCCCCTTCACTCCAGCTACCCAAAGGTGCAAAAGCACTTGACGTATCTAGATAAAAAGACGTTGGGATTGGTCCGCCGTCCTCGAGGTTTTGGCTGTACAAATGCCATCCTTCTTCAATATCTGCATGCACAATCACTTTAATGTAGGGGTCTTGAACCTCGTACGAAGTTGACCATTTCACCGGCTGAGGCTGCGCAAACAGGACAGTTGCAAATACTACCGCAAAAAGGGTAAGAATGCGTTTCATAGTTTCGGGTTTATCACTGCAAGATAGGCCATGTTGTCGCCTTCGGCAACTTTCATCGAATCATCAATTCGGTGCCCCAAAACCCATAAAATTTTGCCTTCATGGGTGGCCACATAGACGTGTTCCTTGTGGTGTCTTGGCAGTCTTAAATCATTCAAAAAGTCGGCTATTTTCTTGGTGCCACTCATGCCCAGAGGCACGAATTTATCGCCGGGCCGCCACGTTCGAATGACCAGTGGAAGTGGCACATTTGTCGTAATCCACTCTTTATCCGGACCAAATTCAACCTCTGCTTTAGGTGTGGCAATGAATTGTAATTCAAAAGGCAAATGACCGAGCTCTTCCAAAGTGGTAATGGTGTATTCCTTGCGATCAATGGGAACATTGGGTCCAACGATGAATTGGCCCCGGTCCTTAATTAAAAGATGTGTTCGACCGGCAGTTCGCTGCCCGATCTCGCCTTTAAGCACATGCCCTACTTCCTCATAGGAAAGTCCAGCGTCGATGCTCAAGCAGAAGCGCCACAATAAAACTTGGGCGTAAGACTCCTCTGTCCAAGGCCCTATGGTAATGTAATGCTCACCGCTTCGAAGTGTGACAAACTGATCAGACCATCCCTTCAAAAGGCCCTTAAGCAACATTCCGTCGCGGTAGAGGTTGTCGACGGTTTTCTTAAGACCACCTTTCCATCGTGGCTCGACCTGATCAAGTACCGGCGCGAGTAGGTGACGAATTTGATTTCGCTTGTATTTCAAGGTTGCATTCGAGGCATCTTCTACCCAGCTCAGGCCACGCTCCTGTGCGTAGGCCAGCACCTCTGCCTTGTCCATGTTGGCCATAGGGCGGATGAATCGGGCATTGTTCATGCCGCTTACACTGGTTAGACCGCTTCCGCGAAGTGCATTCATCAAGAAACTTTCGCGTCTGTCGTCGGCGTGGTGGGCGGTGAAAATATAGGCTGCTCCCAGCTCTTTCGCTTGCTTTTCAAAGAAATCATAGCGGATGTTTCGGGCCCAATTCTGGACATTCTCCCCCTCGCGCTCCTGAGGATTGGCCTTAAGAACAATGATTTCGAAACGGTGCTCCTGGGCGTACCAGCGGCACCACTGCTCGTCGCTATCGGCCTCTTCACGGAGTCCATAATTCACGTGCAGCAAATACGGACGAATGTTATAGCGCTCGACCAGCAGCTGACTGAGCACTACAGAGTCTACTCCCCCGCTAAAACCGAGGACAGCTTTTTTACCAGGAAATAATTCTGGAAGATCCATGAAGCGAAAATAGGCCTTTTATTTTGCGGCCATTAAAACACTTTCGGCCTTGAGCAAGCACTCCCCATATTCTTCATCGGCATCGCTAAGAATGGTAATGGCACCACCCACGTGCAACGTGGCGACACCGGTGGATTTGTTCAAGGCAATGCTGCGAATGACGACGTTAAAGTCAAAATCACCTTCTGGAGTGATGTATCCCACAGCGCCTGAATAAATCTCTCGAGCAACTTTTTCATAGCGCTCGGCCAACTCCATGGCGCTAACTTTAGGAGCTCCAGTCATCGAACCCATAGGAAAACTTGCGGCGATAATGTCCCAATTGCTCACTCCTTCTTTGACCTCAGCCTCAACGGTACTGATCATCTGATTGACATTTTTAAAAGCATAGGTGCCAAAGAGCTCACTCACTCTTACCGTGCCCTTCTTTGCCACTCTAGACAAGTCGTTTCGTACCAAATCGACAATCATCACATTTTCAGCGCGCTCCTTGTCACTTTCCACAAGTGCCGCTTGTGCCGCCTGGTTGTCCGTGTCCGAATACCTATTTGTACCCTTAATGGGTTGAGAACAAATTCGATTGCCTTCTCTTTTAATGTATCGTTCAGGGGATGTGCAGAGAAGTTCGTGGTCCCTCATCTTGATATAGGCCGAGAAGGGGGCCTCTGTTCCGGCGACCATTTTTTTATAAAGACCAACGCTATCCACTTCCTCAAAATCTGCTTTGAAGGCCGTACAATAGTTCACCTCATAAATATCCCCGCGTTGAATGTGGTTCTTCAAAGCATTGACATTGGCAACGTATTCGTCTTTGGTCTCAACAGGTTCAAAATTCAATGAAGTGTTTCCTGAGGGTCGACGCTGTGGTGTATCCATAACTTCTCGCATCGCCTGTTCAGCGGCTACGGCATCCTCTGCCCAAATCTCTAGGGTTCCATCGGTATGCAGGACACCTGCCACTTCTGGGGTAAAGAATTGGGTATGTGGCCATTGGCCAAGGGCATCATTCTCTTGTGTGACCGATTCAAATTGGGTCCTAAGCTCGTAGCCCAAAAAACCAAACTTCCAACCTTCACCAAGCGTATCTGAAACCACCTGATGATCGGTGAATACCTCTCGAGCACCCCAACCAAAAATGAGTTCATAGCGCTTCTCAGAATTTGGATAGCTGTTGCTTGTGTAGAGTGCAAAAAAAGATCGACCACTGGAAAGTTCCAGCAGTCGATGCTCTATACCTCTCGGATCGACTTTGTATGTCGATGCCTTAGTCATTAACTGTGTAATGCGCGATTTGCAGTAGCTGCTAATGCTGCTTCTTTCAAAGCTTCTGTATATGTAGGGTGACCGTGGCAAATGCGGGCAATGTCCTCAGCAGAAGCACGGAATTCCATCGCAGTAACGGCTTCCATAATTATGTCGGCAGCGCGTGCAGCAACAATGTGTACACCCAATACCTCATCGGTATTCTTATCAGCCAGTACCTTCACTACACCATCGATATCGCCTGAAGCTCTAGAACGGCCCAAAGCACGCATAGGGAATGAACCTACTTTATACGCAGCGCCTTCCTCTTTCAATTGTTCCTCTGTCTTACCAACAGCCGCAACCTCAGGCCACGTATACACGATACCTGGGATCAAATCATAGTTGATATGCGGTTTTTCTCCAGCAATAGATTCTGCAACAAATACGCCTTCTTCTTCCGCCTTGTGCGCCAGCATAGCGCCGCGAACTACATCACCAATGGCATAGATGTTCGGAACCGCAGTCTGCAAGTGATCGTTCACTGCAATACGGCCACGCTCATCCGTTTCAATACCTACATTTTCTAGACCAAGCTTCGCTGTGTAAGCACCGCGACCTACGGCTACAAGACAATAATCGCCTTCAAAAACGACCTCTTCGCCTTTCTTATTGGTGGCTGTTACTTTAACCACATCACCATCGCGACTCACATCGCTGACCTTGGTGCTAAGACTAAACTTCACACCGAGCTTTTTCATACTGCGCATGAGCTCTTTACCCATGGCACCGTCCATAGTTGGAATGATGCTCTTGGCGTACTCCACCACCGTCACATCAGCGCCTAGACGCGCATATACTGACCCTAATTCAAGACCAATAACACCACCGCCAATCACGACCATGTGCTTTGGAATCTCTTTTAGGCTAAGTGCTTCCGTTGAAGAAATGATGCGCTCCTTGTCGAACTTCGCGAACGGAAGCTCGATAGGCTTCGATCCTGTAGCAAGGATAATGTGCTTGGCACTCACTGTAGTGGTCTGTTCACCAGCCACCTGTACGGTGTTTTTATCTACTAACGAGCCGAATCCGTGCAATACGTCGATCTCGTTTTTCTTCATCAAGTAGTCAATACCGTCACAAGTCGTACTTACCACACCTGCCTTTCGCTCAATCATTTTAGCAAAATCAACGGTTGGCTTCTCCACGTTAATACCGTGTGCCTCGAAAGAATGTACTGCTGCATGGTAGTGCTCTGAAGAATCTAGCAAAGCCTTCGAAGGGATACACCCAACATTCAAACAAGTACCACCTAAGGTGCTGTACTTTTCTACCAATGCTGTCTTCATACCCAACTGGGCACATCTGATCGCACTTACATAGCCTCCAGGACCTGAACCGATTACTACTACGTCGTATGAACTCATGTAAAATTGTTTTTAACGGTGTGCAAAGTTACATACCGCACCCAACTACTAGGGTTTAATTCTGAAAAATCTGCTAATTAGAACTATAAGGAGTGTACACCCAAAGAGGATGCTCATTACAGGTCCAAGCCAATTGCCTGTCTTCACATACAAGGTCTCACCGTCCATCAATGGAACTTGACCTAAAATCACCCCTTCTTCTTCCCAATTTAGTCGATCCAACGGTCGTCCTTTAGTATCAAGAATTGTGCTGATGCCAGTGTTGGCACTGCGCACCACATACTTGCGCTGCTCAATAGCTCTGAGACCAGAGAAACGCATGTGTTGTAGGTGTCCGTCGGTATCGCCCCACCAGCCGTCGTTGGTAATCACGGCCAATAAATTTGCCCCTGCTCGCGAGTATTCGGTCGCGTACCCGGAAAACTCATTTTCCCAGCAAATAATAGGTGCCAATTTTAATCCAAGAACGGTATCCATAAAAACCGTTCGCTCTGACGAGGTCCCTAATGTTCCTGATGTACCGCCTAATTCGAGGGCCCAATCTCCTAGAATTGGCTGTAAATACTTGACAAAAGGCATGGATTCACCGCCAACCACCAACTTTCCTTTGTGATAGATGTCCCAAGGCTTCATGGTACTGCTCTGGAAAAGCGCCGTATTGTATAACGTGTAAAAGCGGTCTCCCATCGCTCGATTGAAATACGTCTTCTCCTCTTGGAAATCATACGTCGTTGCGCCAAAAATGGCCGACTTTCCGTAATTCTTCAAGACTTGCTTGAACATCGCATCGTTGACCGATTTTTCTAAAACCAATTCCTGTCGAGCCTTTGGAAGGAAGGTCTCGGGGAGTACGAGCAAGTCAACGTCCGAAGCACCGCTCTCTTTAAGTAACCGATCTACTTTCTGTATCTGCGTGCGTTCCGGCGTGCTCCATTTTTCCGTGTAGGAGTTGATGTTCGGCTGAACTACCGCCACTGAAAGGGAGGTAGAAGAACTCGCCTCGGGCATAAAAAACATCACCAAGCTCAATACCACCGGTGCAAGCAAAACCGCCGCTTTTGTAAAATTCTTTGTGGTGCTATACCAAATGATGGCTACAACCAAAACCCATAAAGTACCTCCGGCATTGCCAATCAATGAATACCACTGCACGAGCTCTGGCCATGCGTAAAAGGTATTTCCTAGATGCAACCACGGAAAGGCCAATCCCCAATATTCGTGGAGGTGTTCAAAAGCCATCCAAGAAGCAACAACGGGCAACCAAGCTATTAAAGAGCGCTGCCCAAGACGGATAAACATCGCTCGGGCCCGAATACCGAACCACAATGCAAATGCCATGAGCCAAGCATTGATTCCAACTGTGGCAATAACCCCAAGGGGATGCGCATTGGCTATCCAATAGGTAGTACCGCCATTCCAGATGGCGAAAGCGAGGTACAAAAAGAGTAAGGGACGCTTTTTTCTTCCGGCCAACTCGAGGAGCATGACCCAAGCAGGAAACAAAAGCACCACGAGGGGGCTCCAAGTCCAGGCGGCAATCAAACAAATACCAGCCAGGAGACTCAGAGAAAATGAATTGAGTTTTTTCCAATCGGTCATAGCGCCAAAATAATGCATCTTTGCACCCAATGAAACACATTCCGAATCTTTTAACGCTCATTAACGCCTCTTGCGGAGTTGTAGCCATCTATTTCATTATGGCGCAGAGCACAAATGGTGTTGCAGCTTGCTTATTGCTCGCTGCACTCTGTGATTTATTGGACGGAATGCTTGCACGCCGATTGGGTGTGCAAGGCCCTCTTGGCCAACAGCTAGATTCGCTGGCCGACGCCATTTCATTTGGAGCGGTTCCTGCCTTTTTATGGTCAAGTATCCTCAGTGATTACGGCACCCTAGACCAACCATGGGCCATCATTTTGGGGGCGACTGTGGCAGCCTCAAGCGTGTACCGTCTGGCAAAGTTCAATTTGAGCACCGACCAAAGTGTAGACTTCATAGGAATGCCAACACCTGCGAATGCCCTGTTTGCCCTAGGACTTTGGATCTGGCTAGGACGATGGGAGCAATGGGATTGGATTGTTAACATGTCCGAGGACGAGCGTACAGCAATGACCCTCGTACTCATCAGCATTCTCAGTCTTAGCGTGTATTGGCTGAACTCTCGCATGCCTATTTTGAGTTTTAAATCCACTGATGATAAGATTCGCAGAAATGCACAAGTAATATTGGTCGTACTCTTCAGCCTATTGGTTATTTTTGTCGGACCATTAGCATTTACTATAACCGTTGCGACGCTTCCAATATTGAGCTTTGCAACAGATTATTTATCAAAAAGAAAAATCAATTAAGATGAAATTCACTGCTCAAATCAACGTGATGCCACAAAAAGCACTACTCGATCCACAAGGAAAAGCGGTTGGTGCAAACTTGAAAAACATTGGCTTGGAAGCGTGTGGTAACGTACGTATTGGTAAGCACATCACAATGGAAGTAGATGCTGCCGATGCAGCTGCAGCTGAAGCAATGGTGAAGGAAGCATGCGAAAAGCTTTTGATTAATCCAGTAATGGAGGCTTTCGAATTTACCGTAAGCGCATCTTAATCATCCCATTATTCACTCCATTCAGAGGAATTAGGTTCGACGATCAACTTAGAACTACCTCATGAATTTTCTCGCACATCTCCACTGCAGTCCGGACCACGAATCCATTCGGTTGTACAACTTCACCGGTGATGGATATCGAGGTAATGCGTGGAAAGAAAAAGCAAATCCTGCAGTTGTCCTTGGGGTCGAACTGCATAGATTCATCGACCATTTCACCGACGAACATCAAGCATCTAAGGAGGTAAAAAGCCATTTAAGACTCGTCGCAGGTAAAACAGCACCGATTGCCTTGGATCTGTTGGGCGATTACTTTTTACACAAACATTGGGATAAAATGGCATCGCTTCAACCGCATACTGCACAGCTCACCGCGGTTGAATTCATCGATACTTGTACGCTCGAGATTGAGCGCAACAAGAAATTACTCGTGGGTAAAGCCGAGGGAATGTGGCCGTGGATGAAGTTAGAACGATGGCTTTTGGATTATCAAAACCTAAAAGGAATTCGCCGTGCTGCTCGCGGAATGAGCCGACGACACCCCGCCATTGCACCTTTGGGTCACTTTTTCAGAGATTTCGAAGCAGGTTGCGCGAATTATCACAAGGCAGAGCAATGGTTTTTATCTTTTTATCCTGAGCTGATCCTCGCTTGCCAAAAATTCGTCAAAGAACACCCGCTAAGCAAAGCCACTGGGCTATAACAAAACCACAGTTTTGGGTTGTATCTTTGCATCAAACTTAACGTCTTTCAATGATTTACATCAAACGAAAAGAACAGTTCTGCGCAGCACACAAACTGTGGAACGACAAGTGGAACGCCGCTACCAATAAGCGAATATTCGGGAAATGCTCGAACGAAAACTACCACGGTCATAACTTCGACCTAGAGGTTACTGTAAAGGGAGAAATTGACCCTGAAACAGGATTCGTAATGAACCTCTTCGATCTGAAGACCATCATCCGAAGACATATTATCGATGTGGTAGACCATAAAAACTTCAATCTTGACATTGATTTTATGCACGGCAAAATGCCTACTGCAGAGGTAATCGCTATGGAATTCTGGAAAATCCTAGCACCAAAAATTGCCGAGTATAATGCAACCTTACATCGCATTGTACTCGCAGAAACGAACAACAACATCATCGAATATTACGGAGAGTAATTATGAGTACAGCTTACGTTTTCCCTGGACAAGGGGCTCAATTCCCAGGAATGGGTAAAGATTTATACGAAAACAACGCCGAAGCCAAAGCACTGTTTGATAAAGCAGATGAAGTATTAGGGTTTTCCCTAAGTGCCATCATGTTTGAAGGGACTGCCGAGGAATTGAAAGAAACTAAAGTGACGCAGCCAGCCATTTTCACCCTAAGTGTAATTATGGCAAAACTGCTGGGCGAAGATTTTAAGCCAACGATGGTTGCCGGTCATAGTCTCGGTGAGTTCTCAGCCCTTACGGCAGTGGGTGCTTTAGATTTTGAAAGCGCATTAAAACTTGTGAGTGCTCGCGCTATGGCCATGCAAAAAGCTTGTGAGATGAAACCGTCCACCATGGCAGCTATCCTTGGCTTGACGGATGAGCAGGTAGAAAACATTTGTGCATCAACAGCCGGTGTTGTCGTTGCAGCGAACTACAACTGCCCTGGACAGCTGGTGATCTCAGGAGAAATTGAGGCCATCGAAGCAGCTTGTGAATCGGCCAAAGAAGCTGGTGCACGTCGCGCTCTTGTACTGCCTGTAGGTGGTGCTTTCCACAGTCCAATGATGGAACCTGCGCGCGCAGAACTTGCAGCAGCAATTGAAGCAACCGAGTTTCACACCCCATTGTGCCCAGTCGTTCAAAACAGTGTTGCTAAAGCAGTAAGTTACCCTGCTGAAATCAAGCAAAATCTCATCGATCAGCTTACTGCTCCAGTGAAATGGACCCAAAGTGTACAACAAATGATCGCCTCCGGTGTTACAGACTATGTAGAATGTGGCCCAGGTAAAGCATTGCAGGGCCTCGTTAAGAAAATTGACCGCTCCACTAATGTAAGCGGCGTGAGCTTCGAATAATGAAAGAAACCGCCTGGAAAAGCCCGTCGAACATTGCCCTCATTAAATATTGGGGGAAGTATGATGTTCAAATCCCTGCCAACCCCTCAATCTCCTTCACTTTGCGTGAGGCTGCAACAACAACGCGTTTGCGATATGCAGAGGGAACAGGTAAGATTTCGGTTTTTTTAGACGGTGAAAACACACCTTCATTTCTTCCTAAAATTGAATCGTTCCTCGAAAGAACAAAGGACTTTTTTCCTTTTGCTGGTGAAATGGATTTTGAAATTCATACTAGCAATAGTTTCCCGCACAGTTCAGGAATTGCCTCCTCTGCCTCGGGCATGAGCGCATTGGCACTTTGCATGATGAGTGTAAAAAAGGACCTAGGATTACCGATTGACAATTTCTTCGAAGAGGCTTCGAACGCAGCGCGTCTTGGGTCAGGATCGGGCTCACGCTCGTTATTTGGGCCACTAGCAGCCTGGGGTGAACACGCAGAGATTGAAGGAAGCAGTAATGAATTCGCGGTTGCATTTTCCGATGTAGACCCCATTTTCAAATCGTTCCAGGACACAATTCTTCTAGTAGACAAGGGCGAGAAAACCGTAAGTAGTACGGTTGGACACGGGCTGATGAACGGTCATCCGTACGCGGCCACTCGTTTTGAGCAAGCACATGAAAATCAAAGTGCACTTCTCACGGCTATGCTGGAAGGTGATCTGGAGACCTTTGGAGCCATAGTGGAAAGTGAAGCGCTTACCTTGCACAGTATGATGATGACTTCCATGCCTTACTTCATACTAATGAAGCCAAATACGCTAGAGGTCTTAAACAAAATATGGGCGTATCGAGAAGAAACAGGCCATCCCGTTTACTTCACGCTAGATGCCGGTGCAAACGTGCATGTTTTATACCCAGAATCGCATAAAGATGTCATTATGAGCTTTATAGAAAGTGAATTAAGAACATTCTGTAAGGATGGTAGTTATCTTTGTGATGAAGTTGGTCATGGACCAACGCAATTGTAATTAGAAGTATGAGTCGTTCAAATCCTTTGTTTTACGGTAAAATCCTACTCTTTGGTGAGTATGGAATTATCAAGGACAGCATGGGCCTTAGTATTCCTCATACCTATTACAAAGGGGCCTTTCAATTTGAGCCTACCTTCAACGAAGAGCAGTCTAAGAGTAACGAGAACCTTTTCAAATACCTAACCTACTTGAAAAGTGATGAGGCGCCTTGTCGCTTCAATACAACTGCATTCGAGAACGATCTAAACAATGGATTATACTTTGATTCTTCTATACCTCAGGGTTTCGGTGTAGGTAGCTCAGGTGCCTTGGTGGCTGCTATCTACGATAGATATTGTGAGGAGAAAATCTCAAAGAACCCACAGCAATCATCAGACATTAAGGCACTGAAGAAAATCTTTAGCTGGATGGAAAGCTACTTCCACGGCAAGAGCAGTGGTATCGATCCAACGATCTGCTACATGGGACTTCCCCTTTTGATCAAAAGCAAGGACGAGCTAGGTTCTGTACGTCTTCCATCTGCTTCTACCGGTGATGGTGCGGTATTTTTATTAAACTCTGGAGCCCCGGGTGAAACGCAACCCATGGTGGAAATATTCATGGAAAAGCTCAAGGAAGAGGGTTTTAGAAATATGCTTAAGAACCAATTCGTCAAATACAACGATGCGTGCATCAAGGCTTTTGTCGAAGGAGATACTACCCCACTATTCAGCAACCTTAAGAAGTTAAGTAAGCTGGTCTTAGAGAATTTCGAGCCCATGATCCCTAAAGGTTTCCACGATTTGTGGAAGCAAGGATTAGAGTCTGAAGAGTACTTTCTTAAACTGTGCGGATCTGGCGGCGGTGGATTCGTAATGGGTTTCACTCGAGACTATGATAAAACGAGCGAACTGCTCAAAAAATACCAGCCCGAAGTCGTCTATAGATTTTGAAAAAACTAAGCCGAAACCGCCTTCAATTTGTCAAAGTACTGGCACTTCTTAGTCAGATTCGCTGGTACAACGTTGCACTCTTACTTCTTGGTCAATACCTCATCGCCATCTTCGTCTTTGCACCTGAGGATGGGCGCATTGATACGTTTTACGACAGCAACATCCACTGTATAGCTTGGGCCGGTGCTTTCATAATGGCTTTTGGCTTTTTGATCAACTCCTTCTACGATCAACAGGCCGACAGTATTAATCGTCCAATGCAAAGTGCCTTTGAGCGACTTGTAAGTAAACGCACGAGCCTAAATACCGCGCTTCTCACATTGGTAATAGGTCTGCTTCTTTCTTGGAGCGTAAGCACTACAGCAGCCATCTTTTTTGGTTCATTCGCTGTGGGGCTTTGGTACCACAGTCACCGGTTGAGAAACATACCCATCGTATCGCATACCAGCGCGGCCATCTTGGCACTAACGCCTTTCTTTGGCATGTCTGTTTACCACAACTACAGTTCCTTACACACCTTCGCCTACGGGGCACTTCTTGGCCTTACTCTTTTCTCAAGAGAACTACTCAAAGACCTATTAATGCTCAAAGGCGATATACTTTCTGGCCGCAGAACCATTGCTAGCGAATACGGCGAGGAAAGTACCAGAAACACCCTTATGGTCAGCGCAATGATCGCATGGATACCCGCATTCTTCATCAGAGACCTTTTTAACGAGTACGCGGCAACAGGAATATTCGTGATTCTCGTGCTCCTAAGCACCGCAAACTTCATTGCACTGAAGGCAAAAGATCTTCGTGGGTTGCGCTGGGCGCATTTGATCTATAAAGTGATTTTGATTTTAGGGATTCTCACCCTCCCGTTCTTGTAGCTTAACGAAGTATGTTCAGCGTGCCGGTGAAGATTTCAATCTCGTCAAACGGTAAATCTGCAATAAGTCGGTAACTGTATGTACCTACTGGTAATGGTTGACCTTTAAATGTTCCGTCCCAACATTCGTTGACATCCTCCGTATGGAACACTTCATTGCCCCAACGGTCGAATACTGAGAATTCATAGCCCTCAAAACCAACACCCTTAATTTCAAAACACTCGTTTAGCCCATCACCGTCTGGAGTAAAAGCATCTGGGACATAGAGGTAGAAATCTGTTTCCACAGAAACGGTAATGGTTATTGAATCAATACAGCCAAAGTCGCTGGTGACCACCTGTAGTACTTCATATTCCCCTGGACGCGCAAAATCGTATTCAAACGTTTGTCCAGTGAGTACAACACTATCGATGTACCAAGTCCAACTCACCTCATTTTGAGCTTTCTCGTTGAACAAAACCCTTAGAGGAACATACGGATCGTTCAAGTACTGGAAACCTGCGCTAGGCTGCGGCATATTAATCGCTAGTGCACTATCAATAAGCAGTTCGCCACAACCATCCGCTAAAGAGAATGTGTAGTAGGACGAATCAGTAAATGGCAATACAGTTCGAGGAATGTTGTTCGTCAGATTATCCAGCCATGTAAATACCACTAGCTCTTCACCTCCCAGATAATATGGCACCAACATCGCAGAATCTCCGGGACATACACGTACCGTATCTTTTTCATAAACCATAGGATCATACGGCTTCACGTAGAGATCCCGCTGGAACAGCAGGGTGTCCCCACATTCGTCATAGAGAGTGAAGAATACGGTAGTATCTGTATTGACTTCCACATATCTCGTGAACGCGATGGACGAATCGCCGTGCCAAAATCCATGATAGTCGCCTTCGTATGAACTCAAGAGCACAGAAAGTTCTATACTGTCACCAGGACAACTTACACTATCTATTGCCGCAGGAAGTATCAACTCTCCAATCAAGGAGTCTTTATCTCGAATGTAGTAAGGAAAGCGACGAACCGGATAATTGTAACAATCCGTGTACACGTAATCTTGGATTACAACCAAAGTATCGATCCCTTCGACGAGGTTATCGTCGTAGGCCCAAAACGTCAAAGTGTCCGCAGTTTCCCCAGGAGACAAAGTGATAGTGTCTGGCAACGTTGAGAAATCCACCCCTTCAATAGCTGTACTCAATAGCGTATCTACTGCAATAGGAATCTTCATCTCTACGCTGAGGTTTGCCGACCTTGAGAAGATGATGTGGTTCTCATTACAACCCTCAACAATGTAATTATCGTTGAAAGAGTTACCGACGTTTGTGGTATCAATGACTGTAATCTCAGGACCTTTCAAGGAACTCTCTTCCAAAAATACCGCTGAACTTAATGCATTATCGCTAACATTGGCCAACTTCAGTCGAATGGTGTACCAGCCCCCGCACTCTACCTCTGCTGTAGCTGTAAACTTATCGGTATAACCGTCGAGTGTCGTGATGGAACCGTTTGAGGCATTGTAATAGGCACTGTGGGCCACAAAGTTTGGATTAGCAGAGGTACAGTTAGACGCAGGATAAGATCCGGAAGGACTTCCTGAATTAATTGTATTTACCGCAATAGGTATAGTTGTACCAGGGATGGTAGCAATGTTTCGAACGATGGTCTGTCCCGTAGGTGCAGTTGTCCCATTGATATAGCTCCCCTCTAAAAAGAAGCCAAATACATCGTTAAAGTTTGAGCAAGTATATCCATCGTACTCGTGGGAGCCGAAGCAGTAGTTAAATGCTATACTATCGGATTGGGCGATAAAGCTAAACTCTATCTCAACCATGTCTTTAATGGCATACCCAGAACTGCCCAATTGTGTAAGCACACTCGCCAATTCCGAATCTGTAAAAGTCACGTTGTTGCCTGCTCCATTAGTAGATGCTATGACGTCGCTCGCATTCTGTGCTGCAACCATAACAATCCCACTTGGTATGGGAAAAGCAGTATCGTTCGCTTGGAAATAACCGATCTGGTTTGTGGCCGCTTGCGTCAATGGCAATCCGTTCTGACCGGAGTTATAAATGGACAATGTAGAATCTACCAAGATATTGGCAGCCATCCAATACGGTTTATTGTAATTCCCTGCAGAGCTTACTGTCATGCTTGGGGTTTGAGCACTCAAAAAGTACCCCATGTACAATAAAAAGATGACCAAAGTCTTGCGCATGCCCGAATATAGAAAAATCCGCTGTTATGAGCCGAAGTTCAAACGTCACGTTTAACTTTGAAGAACAATCAAAACAGCAACGAATACATGGACCCTAAATCCTTTATCGAAAACCATAAAGACCGCCTTCTCAACGAACTGTTTGAGCTCTTAAGAATTCCTTCAATTTCTGCAGATCCAGCCTATAATGAAGATGTTGCAAAATGTGCTGCAGCCATTGAAGGTCACATGTCTGCGCTCGGTCTAGAGAATGTAGAAGTCTTCCCAACGGCAGGACACCCAATTGTATACGGGGAATGCTTGGTGGACCCTTCGCTTCCCACAGTCCTGGTATATGGTCATTATGACGTTCAGCCTGCGGACCCTATCGAACTTTGGGATGCAGATCCGTTCGAACCGGTAATCAAGAAAACCGATATCCACCCAGAAGGGGCCATCTTCGCTCGAGGTGCTTGTGACGATAAAGGTCAAATGTTCATGCACCTGAAAGCCTTTGAAATATTAAAAGCAGAAGGCGATGTTCCTTGTAACATCAAATTCATGATTGAAGGTGAGGAAGAAGTGGGTTCAATGAACCTTGAACCATTTATCAAAGAGCATAAAGAAAAATTAGCCTGTGATGTAATTCTCATCTCCGATACAGGAATGATTGCCAACGATGTTCCGTCGATCACAACAGGACTAAGAGGCTTGAGCTATGTTGAAGTTGAAGTTACTGGACCTAACCGCGACCTTCACTCGGGTCTTTACGGTGGCGCAGTAGCAAACCCGCTTAACATTCTTGCCCAAATGATCGGTTCCCTGCACGACGAGAAGGGCGCCATCACGGTGGAAGGATTTTACGATGGTGTTGAAGTAGTTAGTGATGAGGAACGTGCACTCATGGCAAAAGCTCCATTCTCGCAAGAGGCATTCAATGCTTCTATCGCCATTCCTTCTGGAGAGGGCGAGCAAGGATATACGACTCCTGAGCGTACCTCAATCCGTCCAACGTTAGACGTAAACGGAATGTGGGGCGGCTATATTGGAGAAGGCGCAAAAACGGTCATCCCATCTAAAGCTTACGCTAAGATTAGCATGCGATTAGTCCCTGGACAGGATCCTGATGACATCACTGAAAAATTCACGAATCACTTTACCGCCATTGCACCGGATAGTGTGCGTGTCAAAATCACGCCGCACCACGGTGGATTACCGTATGTTACCCATACGTCTGACCCGGCCTACCAAAGTGCATCAAAAGCCTATGAAACGACCTTCGGGGTACCGGCTTTACCGGTCCGCTCAGGCGGCTCGATTCCGATCGTAGCGCTGTTCGAACAAGTATTGGGTGCGAAAAGCATTCTCATGGGCTTTGGTCTTGATTCAGACGCTATTCATAGTCCAAACGAACACTACGGTGTCTTCAACTACTTTAAAGGAATTGAGACCATTCCTTATTTCTACAAATACTACGCTCAAGCGTAGATTCAGGCAAATTGTAAAAGAAAAAACCACCCGGAATGGGTGGTTTTTTATGTCGGTCTTTCAAAGAGTTTTATCCTTGAAGGGTATCCTTGTTGAAAGAGTTGTGAATGTAGTAGATGCTCTCTGCATGCTTTACCAACTCAATGAGGTCGAGGATGATGTTCACCTGCAATTTCACCAATCGATTACTCACCTTATTCATGGAGTAATAAGACAATTCGTTATTGAGGTCTTTATTCAACTTCGCTACAACCTTCTTCGCCTTCTCCCCTAGCTGTCCACTGTATTCATCACGACCGCTAAGAATTTGTCGACGCACATCGTCAATGTAACGCTTGATTTCATCCTCGGCGTCTATAATCAAATCAAGGTATTCGCTGCGAGGTACACCGCCAAAGTTGGTGATGTGATTCAAACAATTCACACTGAGCTTCGAGGCAACTCGGTAGAGCTCCACCATATTGTGGTGTGCGTTTACGTGAAGTTCTGCGTAGAGCAACTGATCTTCACGACTGAAGGAATCATTGGAGGCAAAGGCCTTTTTAAAATTCTTAGACAACTTTTTTGAGTCCGATTCCAAACGCTTGGTACACTCCAGTAATATATCCTTGTTAGAGCCCACTAGAGAGCGCAATGACAAGGTCACCATCTTGTCTAGGTTACGAAGATCATCTGCAACACCTTTCTTATGCAACTCGAACTGCTCGCTGAGTTCTGGCTTAACCTCAACGGCTTCAACATCTAATTCAATGGCATCGGCATTTTTGAATTTTAAATGCGATCGAATCAGAGCTATAGCCGCAACAAGCACAATACTAATCACACCTGCTTTCCCGCCGTAGAACATAATCAAACCAAACGTAGCGGAAGCAATGAAGGCTATAACAGCCGTCATGATCCAACCACCTACTACCTGCAAGACGCCCGCTACACGATAAACGGCACTGTCCATACCCCAAGCACGATCAGCAAGTGACGTTCCCATGGCTACCATGAAACTCACATAGGTTGTTGAAAGAGGTAGTTTTAAAGAGGTCGCGTAAGAAATTAAGATGGAGGCCGTCATCAAATTGACCGATGCACGCAAGAGATCAAAGCTTGCAGTACTGTCTTCCATCTTGGAGCGGTCGTGGGCAAATCGGCCATTAATTGTATTCACGGCATTCTGTCCAATAATGGCACCGAGTACCTTGCCTAGAGATACAAAGACCCCTACTATTCCTCTTGAGAGAGCGTTAGAATTGAAACGCTCGTCGCCATCACCTTGACGAGCCAATTTCACCTCTGTTTGGCTCACATTTCTTGCCTTTTTAGATGTCCATAGGGTGATAACCATAATTACCCCAGCGCCAAGAAGCATAAACAATGGCGCTTTGGCTTTATCGCCTAGGATATCCATGAAGAATAAGTCAGGTGCCATTCCAGAAGCCGACCAGGCTTCTAATGATTGCCACCCAGCGACAGTGACACCGATGAAATTAACCAAGTCGTTTCCAGCAAAGGCCATTGCAAGAGAGAATGTCCCGGCCAGGACGATGAATTTCAGCGGGTTCAGCGCCAATACACGCTGCATGATGAAGGTAAGTATGGTCCAAACTACTGCGCTAATCCCTAGAATGGTCAAGGTGTTTTCGCCAATAAATGTTCGAATATCTGCACTAATAAAGCTCGCACCTTTCAACCCTTTAATTACTAGGAAGTACGTAATCGCAGTGATTGCAATACCTCCAAAGACTGCCCCATACCGACGCAAGCCTTCCTTTAGGTTAAAGGTGAACAATAGACGCGTGATGAATTGGACCAAGGCTCCCGAAGAGAACGCCACCAAGACGCTCAAGAAAATTCCGGAAATGATTTTGGTTGCAGTAGAAAAGTTGATGAACTCCGCAAATTCCACTTCCATGCCTTGCTGATAGCTGTACAATAGCCCAATGATAAAGCCTGCTCCAAGAAGTTCAAATACGATACTTACCGTAGTTGAAGTCGGCAGCCCAATGCTGTTGTAAAAGTCCAAAAGGATAATATCCGTGAGCATGACGGCCACGAAGACCAACATGATGTTATCGAAGGTGAAGAAACTCGGCACGAATATTCCTTTTCGCGCCACTTCCATCATGCCTTCTGAGGACACGGCCCCAGCGAGAACCCCTATAGAAGCGATAATAAGGATGGTTTTGAACGAAGCAACCTTTGATCCGATCGCCGAGTTCAAGAAGTTGGCTGCATCATTGCTCACCCCTACAGTAAGATCAATGATTGCCAAACAAAAAAGTACAAATACTAATATCTGATACCACATACTAGAGGCCAATTTAGTGCGCTAAAATAGCGTAATCGTCTGCGACGTAAGGAAAGTTAAGGTTAAATTTGATGCACTCCATCGTCCACAAAAACTACGTCCAATGGCCTTAAACAGGCTCTCAGAATCTAAAAGTCTCTACCTGCTGCAGCATGCCGGCAACCCTGTTCATTGGCAAATGTGGTCAAAGGACCTGTTACGCGACAATGCTCCTGAACATAAGTTGATGATTATCTCTATAGGTTACTCTTCCTGCCACTGGTGTCATGTGATGGAGGAAGAAAGCTTTGAAGATGCTGAAGTGGCTGAACTTATGAATACCCACTATTGCGCTGTTAAAGTCGATCGAGAGGAGCGCCCAGATATCGACGCTCGCTATATGAACGCATTACAGCTCATGACAGGAACAGGAGGTTGGCCACTAAACATCATCGCATTGCCCGATGGAACACCCGTTTATGGAGGCACCTATTTTTCACGAAAAGATTGGATGGCTGCGTTGACCCAGGTAGCTGATCTGTGGCAAAAAGAGCCTGAGCAGGTATTATCTTATGGTGTACAGATGCGAGAAGGGTTGCAACAAATGATTCAAGTAACGCTTAAGACCAAACCGAATTCATTTAGCGCACAAGATTTTGAGGATGTTGTAGGGTTTTGGATGCGCACTGTCGATCTTGTGAACGGCGGACCAAATGGCGCGCCTAAGTTTCCCCTTCCCTCTAATTATGCTTTTCTCTTAGATTACGCTTGCCATACCAGCGATTCTAATGTGCTTGATTATTGTTTGCTCAGTCTAGAAAAAATGGCACTGGGCGGCATTTTTGACTGGGTGCATGGAGGTATAACTAGGTATAGCACAGACCGATTCTGGAAAGTGCCACATTTTGAAAAAATGCTCTATGACAATGGTCAAATTATGGGCGTATTTGCAAAAGCATTTCGTGCCTCTTCAAAAGGTACTTTTCTCACTGCCGCAGAGGCTGTCGCTGACTTTCTAGAAGCTGAAATGAAACTTTCAAATGGGTTATTTGCGAGCGCATTAGATGCAGATTCCGCTACCCTCGAAGCGGCTAGAGAAGAAGGCGGCTATTACACATGGACCTCGACAGAGCTGGATAGCCTCGAACTGGTGCATAGGACGTGGTTTAACGACTATTTCGACATTACGCCCTATTCCGCTTGGGAAGGAAAGTATATTTTACACCGTACGAATAGCTTGGACTTTCATTGCAAAGAATGGGGCATATCCTATTCCGAAGCTCTACGATTAGAAAATGTTTGGCACCAGGCCTTAAAGAATGCCTCGAAGGAGCGTCTTAAAACGCATACGAAGCCCGTTCGAGACAATAAAGCATTGTGCACCTGGAATGCACTCGTAGTCTTAGGCTTCTTTGAACTTCACCTTGCTGCACCGCATAAAGGCTACATGGAGAAAACTATTGAATTACTTAGTGCTATGAGAGCGCATCTCTTAGAGGAAGGCGCGGTCTTGCACGAATTTGGGGGTGATCAAGGATTTCTTGACGATCATGCGACCTTCGGTCTTGCACTTCTAAAAGGTTATGCATTAACGGGCAACGAAGAGTATGTGGTTGATGCGAAAAACATCGCCGCTATGATTGACGACAAGTTTTCTAAAGGAGAGAGTAGCTTCTACTTGTATGCTGCTGGAGGAGATAACGCATGGGAAGAAGTCATTGAAATTGAAGACAATGTTATACCTAGTGCGAATTCTTATACCGCTCAGTTCTTTTATGAGCTTGGCTGCTATACAGGGGATCACACCTGGATAGATCGCAGTACTCAAATGATGGAATCTATTCACGGGAAGGTTTTTAAGCACGGACAAAACTTTTCGAATTGGCTCAATCTTGCCTTAATGCAATCCTACGGCTCCAAAGAGCTTGTCGTTGTTGGACCAGAGGCACGAGCTATATTAGGAAGTATGACCGAGAACAACTACCGACCGAATACCCTCTATTTGCAGAGTGAACACCAAGGGACACTCCCCCTCACTTTGCACAGAGGGAGTGACGCCTCAAAAATCTATGTTTGTGAAAATGGTGCTTGCAACCTGCCTACTTCATCTACCGAAGAAGCCGAACGACTATGGAAAGCATAGATACACGCTGCCCTTGGTGCCTTGGTTCCAATCGCTACAAGGCATACCACGATTTAGAGTGGGGACGTCCAGTTCGAGACGAACAGAAGATGTTTGAGTATTTAATTCTTGAAACTTTCCAAGCGGGACTTAGTTGGATTACCATTTTAAATAAACGGGATAACTTTCGTGAGGCCTTTTTCGATTTTAATGCAGATAAAATCGCTAGAATGGATGACAAAGATGTGAATCGTCTGATGCAAAATGCGGGAATCATCAAAAATAGACAGAAGATCCAAGCTGCCATCCATAATGCCAAAGTGCTCAAAGCGATGCACCACCGTGATGAGCGACTTGTAGATATTCTTTGGAGTTATCTCGACGGGAAACCCTTGAATATGAGGCGAACTTCCGTGGAAGAGTTACCGGCAGTAACCGACCTAGCAGCTACGATTTCTAAAGACCTTAAGAAGCTCGGCTTTAAATTTATTGGCCCCATAACGATGTATGCGCATATGCAGGCCAGCGGCATGGTCAACGATCATTTGGTAAGCTGTCCTGCTTACGAAAAATGTTTAGAGTAATTTCTTAGTAGACTTCAGAGCCACAAAATCCTTTAGGTAATAGGGCTCGAAATAAGCTACATCTTCTTTCACCATGGCTGGTGTATCGAGGAGATTGGCCATATCCTTGGCGCTCGGATAAGCATTCTCTGCATAGATCCAGTTAGAATTACCGTGTAAGTGACTCACCTTTTCGGCGGCATCGCCTATGACCTGAACCTGCTTATTGGCCAAATGTTCCCAAGATTTTTCAGTTACGATTACCGCTTCAACATCCGATGCTGGATGAAAAACACCTTCTTTTCGCACCCAATGTTGCGCGTACACCTCGTCTCTACGCGCATCAATAACGGCTATAACTTCATCCCCTTTTACCTGGCTCATATCAAAGCAGCCTAGTGTGGGCACACTATATAAAGACAACTTCGCTGCATAGCAGATGCCTTTAGCAGCACTAACACCAATCCGTAAACCTGTGTAGGAACCGGGGCCTTTACCCACGCACACTCCTTGAATATCGGAATAATCTAGACCGGCAGTTTGCATGCATTTTTGTACAAGAAGATGCAGACGCTCACCATGAACAAACTTATCCTCGCGCTGCGCGCTCTGGGCAATCACCCGACTGTCAGAAACGATGGCAACACTACAATTCTTGGTTGCTGTTTCTATACAAAGGATCATTTTTCTTCCTTGAGTTTAATGGATGCGCCGTTTTTAAGCTCTCTCGATACAGCGCTGTAAGGTCCAACGACTATTTCTGTGCTATCCTCTACTCCCTCAAGGATGATGTATTCATCGTCTTGGATACCGCTCTTGACTACCTGAACATTCACCTTGCCTCTTTGGGGAACGAAAACCACTTCGAAACTTTCGTCCGAGTCGTCTGAAGCACCGTATCTCTTCGCAGTCGTGCTGGTGTCTTTACGCACCGAAACGGCTTGGATAGGCGCAACTAGGGCACCTTTGACTTTGTTTGTGATAATCTCAACCGTTGCCGTCATTCCAGGACGGAATGGATTCGCACCATAGGTAGAACGCAGGTGCTGGTAGCTACTGTTGAGAATGCGAATCTTAACCTCAAAGTTGGTTACCTGATCCGCAGAAGCACCAAGAGCAAGGTTAGCACTATTGGCGATCTCACTAACTACACCCTCGAATTTTTCGCCTAGGAAGGCATCTAACTCAATATAAGCCGTATCACCAAGCATCAATTTGACAATATCGTTCTCGTTAACCTCAACCAAAACCTCCATGGTATCCAGCTCTGCAATCCTGAGCATTTCTGTTCCTGTCATTGTAGCGGTTCCAACCACTCGCTCGCCAAGCTCAACATTCAACTGGGTAACGGTACCCGAAATTGGTGCAACAATGGACGTTCGCTTCAAATTTTTGTACGCTTCGTCCAGATTCGCCTCTGCACTCTGCAGGTTGTATTGTGCACTTTCCTGCTGCAATTCAGCTACGGTGATCGCGCGTTGAGCGGCATCAAATTCTTGCTGAGAAATAGCGCCTTTTACAAACAAAACTTTATTTCTCTCCCATAATTTGTTCGCCTCTATCAAACTGGCCTTGCTTTGCGCCAAGCCTGCTTTTGCACTATTCACTGCCGCACGTGATCTTGTAATGGCACTTTCATAGAGATCTGGATTGATCTTAACGAGTAATGTCCCTTCATCAACGTATTGACCGTCGACAACATTTACCTCAATGATTTCCCCACTTACTTCAGGACTCATTTTAACCTCAACTTCGGGTTGAATCTTTCCACTAGCAGTTACCGATTCAACAACTGTTCTCTTGTGCACGTAACCCAACTCTACCTCGAGGGCGTCGGCGTTTGAATCTATCCAACCCTTCTTTTTTGCTATGATGGCCACGATGATCAGTAGAACAACGGGAACAATAATTTTATAATTCATTTTCATAGGTAGTGGTGGTTAAAGGGTGATCTGATTGAATAAATAAAACTCAAGGACTTTAACCTTGAACAGGTAATCAAATTTGGTTTGAATCTCTTGGCTTTTCGCAGCTAGAAATTGGTTTTTTGAAAGCCCTAGATCAAAAGCGCTAATAACACCTTGATCAAAATTTAATTGCGCATTGTTAAGCGCAAGTTCCGCAGCTGCAGCTGAAGCATTGGCCGCATTGAACAATGCCAAAGAGTTCTTAGCGTCAACAAGTGCTCTTTCGATGGTTTGGCGCACCGCGAGCTCACTAGCCTGCTTGTCCAAGGCGGCATTGTTTTCTTGAATCTTAGCGCGTTGCACAGCAGCATGTGTCTGTCCGCCGTTAAATAAAGGCACTTGAAAACCAAAGCCAATGAATTGGTTCCAATTATCTGCAAGCTGATTGCTAATGGTGTATTTAATCTGTGAGTTCGGATCAGGGACATTAACCGTTTGCGGCAATTGAAGAATAGTACCCGTTGTCGGATCCTCTACCAATGTGTAGGTTGTGAGCTCAACGTAGTCCGTAAAATACGGCAAGCCTTGAACGTAGTTAGAGTTCAGCTGGGCCAAGAAAAACAGACTAGGATACCTCGCTGCATTCGCCAGTTGAATGCCGTATTCGGCACTTTGTAGATTCGCCTCTGCCGCTCGAACTGAGGGTTGTTTGCGGATCGCTTCTTCCTTTAAGTCATTTCTGCCGTAATCTTGTAAACTCAATTGGCTGAGATTGACCTCGGGCATTTCAATCGTGAAATCTTCAAAATCATCTTCAAGCTGTAAGAGTTGATACAGCTGCAGCTTGCTCAAAAGCACTGCGTTTCTTGCACTGGTAAGGTTGCCTTCATCATTTTTGGTCTGAGCAACACTTTGCAGGTAATTATCCTTAGAGATTGCTCCGTTATCAAAGAGCAGTTGCGTTCTTTCCAAGCTTTGAACGGAGGTATTCAACTGACCCTGAGCAACCTCTTCAAGCTGCATGTTCACAATGATCTGTAAATAAGCCGACGCAATATTTAGAAAAGTATTGTTCTTTACGTCTTCAAGCTGGTAGAGCGCAGCAACGCTGCTCATTCTCGCTTGTTGAAGCTGGTATAAGTTTCTACCTCCCGATAGCAAGGTCCAGTTCCCAGAAGCTGTCGTACTGAGAGTTTGTCTTGAACCAGGCTGACGCGTATTGGTGATTGGATCAATGGTCAGACCGAAGTTCCAGTAATAGCCACCGTTAATATTTGCCGTAGGAAGGAATGCAAGTTTGCTTTGCATTTCTGTCAATTTCGCATTGGCCAAGGCATTCTGACCGCGCTGAATATCTATACTATGCGTTCGTGCATGCTCGATACAACGGTTAAGCGACCAGCTTTCCTGCGCCCAAGAAGCAGAGGTGGTAAACGCTAAAAGGATTAAAAAGAATAAGGATTTCTTCATCAGTACTACGGTAAGGTTAGTGGTACCTCGAAGATAGTGGATTTAGTTGGCTTTTTTCGCTCTGTACAAACGGTAGGCAATACCCCCAATGATGAGGTAGGGAAAAAGCATCAAATACAAGATACCGTAGTTCAATCCAGCACCAAATCCACCACCATCAGCACTCTCAGCAACAGCTTTACACATACTGCACTGTGCCATACTGATCAATGGCGATGAGAAAAAGAATATTGCTAGAACGGCCCGTCTCATCAATAATACGGTTGCATGAATAGGTACACCAAAACACCCGTCAGGCTTACATACAGCCAGATTGGAAATGAAAATTTGGTGATTCTCTTATGCTTTTCAATATCGTTAGTCCAACCACGCCAAATACTCAAAAGAGCCAATGGAATCACTGGAATACTCAAAATGATATGAGAGATAAGAATAAAGAAATAGACGTATCGCACTGTGCCTTCACCGAGAAACTTAGCACTTGGATGAGTTGTATGGTAAATCACATATGAAATCAAGAACACTGAACTCAATACCAAGGCAGATATCATGAAGGTTCTGTGAATGATTATGCGTTTGTTCTTGATCGCCACGAGCGCCATGAGCAAAAACAAAAAAGTAAGGCCATTCAGTACAGCATGTACCAGCGGTAAACTGCTTACTGGTGTATTCTCAGTCATACCTAGACTCATTTTCCACTCCGTAGGCATGATCATCAATAACCCTACAGCAACTGGGATAACTGCACTAACGATGTAAATAAAATTGAGGACTTTTTTGTCCTGAGCTACATTAGTCATCTAACAAATTGTGTTTGTCCCGCTCGTATTCAGCGATTAATACCTTGATGTCCGATTCTAAATCGTTCAACTGTGTTACATCTAAAACATCATAAGAGCCTACAATGTTTCCTAAATCATCTTTTCTACTGCGAATGTTCCCATTCCAATCCACAATGATGGCATTGGTACTGTGTAAGAATCCACCTTCTGCGGTCTGGTCTTCAAAGGCATTCAGGAACAAGCTTTTTGCCAAATCATAAATCGGCTCCTTCTCCCCTGTGGCAAAAAGCCACTTACCCTCTCTGTAATTGCGTTCTTTCTGATAGGTCGCCAATGCTTGTACAGAATCCTTTTCGGGATCCACAGTGATACTTAGCAGCTTAAAGTCTGGATACCCCTTAAAACGACTCTCAATATCATTGAGATGAAAGTTCATAGCTGGGCAGATCGTGGGACACGTTGCAAAGAAGAAACTCACTACATAAATGGTAGAATCCATCGTAGTTTTATTCACGGGTGTTCCCTGCGCACTAAGAAGTTCAAAGTCTGGTATTTCGTAGTAAATAGTATCTCCACTTTCCTCATCATACACCTTCTCTCCTACATGATCTAGGGTCTGAAAGAATACTTCGTTCTGTCCGTAAACAAAGATGATATAAACTAAAGCGGGTAGCACTAATACTGCGATTAGTGCTACCCGTTGAAATACTGTTATTGCTTTCATTAACTAAAAAGGTATGAACCTTCGGTCAATAAGATAAATGTCAAATACGGGATAAGAATCAAGCTAGGAAGGTACAATGCGTACTTCATCGCTTTCTTTTCATACTTCACGTGCATGAATACTTGTACGATGTATCCTGCTTTTACCAACGTCAATAGGATGAATACGATATTCAAAATAGACGTTCCAATTACTGGAGTTAATAAAAACTCAGGCTTGATAATACCTAGAACCACCTCGACTCCGGTGATCACTAAAAGGATCCAGAAAACTTTCCAAATCCACCATGTTCCATTGTGTTCTGCCATGATTTCTTTTTTTATACGAGGTAGAAGAATGTAAATACGAATACCCAAACAAGGTCTACAAAGTGCCAGTACAAACCAACCTTCTCTACCATACGGTAATGACCTCTTCTCTCGTACGTTCCAAGTAGAACGTTGTAGAAAATTACAAAGTTGATGACTACCCCAGAGAATACGTGGAATCCGTGGAATCCTGTGATGAAGAAGAAGAAGTTAGCGAACTGCTTTCTTCCATATTCGTTGTGAATCATATTTGCTCCCTGAACAACATCACCAGCTTCAAGAAAAGCAACACTCTCCGCGTGGGTAAAAGTACGACCTGCTTTTCCTGGTTCTTTCAAGTAAAGGGAAGCATCTCCTTTCATCGAAGAAAGAACCTCTGCTTTAGCAAATGTCTCGCCATGGTTGCTCGCGTGACCTCCTTCCATGCCATGTACAATCTGGCTGAAGCTCAAACGCTCACCTTCCGCGTTGTACACATGTAGAATTTCTTGACGCGCTGTTTCAACCGCACCACTATCACCCATGATGAAGTGGTACCATTCCCAAGCCTGTGAGCCAACAAAGATGAAACCACCTAAGATGGTCCATAACATCCAGTTAGTAACGGCACTTCTATTCATTTTTTCACCGGCATTTACTGCCAATACCATAGTCACCGAAGACATGATCAGAATGAACGTCATCAAGGCCACGTAGAGCAATGGCTGGTCGCCCTCTAGACCTGGAAAGTGAGTAAATACGTTTTCAGCAATTGGCCAAGTGTTTTCATACTTGAAGCGCATTAAACCATAGGCGGTTAGGAAGCCTGAGAAGGTCAATGCATCTGATAACAAGAAGAACCACATCATGAGCTTACCGTATCGAGCGCCCATAGGTCTCGATCCTCCGCCCCAATGGTTGGTATCTTGGATTAAATCAGCATTAGAAGACATAACGAGTGTTTTGAATTATGATTCGTGCAAATCTAACGAATAAGAGTCAAAAAGATGAATAAATATATCCACAAAAGGTCCACAAAATGCCAGTAGATGGACGCCAACTGTACACCGTGATAATCCTCCTGAGAATACTTCCCTCCGTAAGCTCTTACAGTCGTGTAGAGTAATGAGATGATACCGCCACCTAGGTGAACGAGATGGAACAGGGAAATAGCATAGACCCACGAACCTGCAGGGTTGGAGCCAGGCCCTGTGAAAAATACTTGTTCATTGATCAATTCTCCCCAGCCTCGAACCTGCAAAACAGCGAAGACTACGCCAAAAACAATAGTCAACCACAAAAAGAGTCGTAAACGTCCTTCCTCACCATAAGAAATTGCTTTTTTACCTAGCCAAAGTGTTAATGATGAAGCTATAATTGCCACAGTGCTGTAGTTGAAGGCAGTAGGCAATTCAAAAACAAGCCAATTTCCAGATTCTACTAACGTCGTTCTACTCACCACATACCCTGAGGTCAAACCCGCAAAGGCCATGATAATTGAGCCTATTCCGATCCATAAAAGCGGTTTAGATGCTTTTCTTCGTTGTTGTGCTAATGTTTCCATTCTTAGATAAATCTATCAATAACATAAATGAGCTGCATACCCGTTAGATAACCGATACTGCTCAGCATTAGTTTTCTTGCGACCTTATCGTCACCGCTCTTCAAGAGTTTCATCCCGTTGCTAAGTACCCATAGGCCGAGGAGTAATACCAGTGCAGCACCCTTATAACTCAAGGTGAGTTCGCCTGTAATTCCAAAAACAGGGAGAATACCAACTATGATCATCCAAATCGTGTAAACAATTACATACAGCTGGCTTGGGCGGTCTTTTGCACCGGAGGGCAGCAAATTATATCCCGCTCGTTTGTAATCTTCAAAGGAGAACCAAGCAATGGCCCAAAAGTGCGGAAACTGCCAGAAAAATTGTTGAGCGAACAAAGTGCCCGTTTCTATATCAAAATCGTTTCGGGCTGCTACCCAACCGAGCATGTAAGGTATGGCACCTGGGAACGCTCCGACAAACACTGCCAAAGAAGTTCGTGCTTTCAAAGGTGTGTATATCACCGCATACAAGAAGGCGCTTAACCCACCGAAAAACGCGGAAAGTACATTGATACTGTAAAGCATAAACAATCCGACCAAGAGTGCAAGAACTGCTGCCGTATACGCCTGAGCAACCGTCATCGTTCCTGCTGGAAGTGGTCGATTTTTTGTCCGGTTCATCAGGGCGTCCTGCTCCACTTCATAAATTTGATTGAATGCGTTTGAAGCCGCAACTACAAGCAATCCACCAAGAGTGAGAAGAAGAAGTTCAACCCATGAAAAAACCTCATATCCTAAAAGGTAACCCGCTATCGAGCTAAATACTACAGATACTCCCAATCGAAGTTTCCCTAATCGGATGACTTCTTTAAAAAGTGATGGTTTCTTTTCGTTTGACACCTAATAGAAATTTGACGGTGCAAAGATAAGATACACCGCTGTGAAAATGTGAGACTTATAGCACAATAAAGTGCGGATTCAATAAGTCTTCCTTATTGTATCTCAACGGAGTTCTACCCTCCTTTTCTACCATGCTAAATCCTGCTGCTTCAACTACTGCTTGACCCGCAGCGGTATCCCATTCCATGGTTGGTGCAAAACGTGGATAGACGTCAGCCAATCCCTCTGCCACCATGCACATTTTAAGAGAAGAACCCTTGGAAAGAATAGCAACCTCTCCATGTTTTTCACGGTATTGTTTCAAGAAGTTTTCCGTTTCTTCATTCATGTGACTACGAGAACCTACAGCAGTAAACGGTCGATCGAGCGAAACCGGCAGATCTACACCAGTTTCTAATGTCTCGTTGCTCACGACAAATGTTGGAGGCAAAGTGAGTTTCTTAGCGCCTTTTGAACCTGATCCAACATAGAGCTCGCCGGTAACAGGCACGTAAACCACACCCATAATTGGTCGACCTTCTTCAACCAAAGCAATATTCACGGTAAACTCACCATTTCGCTTGATGAATTCTTTGGTACCGTCCAGAGGATCTACTATCCATAGCCTCGACCACGAAGAACGCTCGTTGAACGGAAGGTGTTTACCTTCTTCACTCAGAACTGGAATCCCTGTGGGTTCGAGCAAGGACATGATGGCTTTGTGCGCTCGAGTATCAGCTTGTGTTAGGGGAC
This sequence comes from Schleiferiaceae bacterium, assembly GCA_049631665.1. Taxonomy (GTDB): domain Bacteria; phylum Bacteroidota; class Bacteroidia; order Flavobacteriales; family Schleiferiaceae; genus UBA10364. The sequence continues at coordinate 10,993 of JBNAAX010000002.1, read as the reverse complement.
TGTCATCGCCTTTAACCTCAACCTGTGTCTCTTCATTATTGTAGACCTCAAGGATTTCGATTCCACCATGCAAAGCTGCCTGTGCAGCGATAACCGTAAGTTGATCCAATGTCTGGCTCATAAATGTTTTTTTGATCGTTCAAAAATAGAAAAGCCCGAGCCAAAGGCCCGGGCTTTTTATACGTTGATTTACCGATTACTGCAATCTAGCATTGATCGGCACAGTGTATTGCATACGTACAGGCTTACCGCGCTGCTTCGCAGGAGTAAATGTTGGAAGCTTTTTGATTACGCGCATCGCTTCGTCATCAATCAACTTGTCCACACCACGTGCAATAGTTACTGAACTTACTCTTCCGTTTTTCTCAATTACGAAGTTGACATACACCTTGCCTTGGATACCCATTTGGCGAGCCAATTCTGGGAATTCAAAGTTCTTACCGATGTGCTTCATGATTTCCTGATTGAAACACATGAATTTTTCATCTTCGGTCGCTTTCTTTTCACAGCCAGGGAAGATTGGCTTGTTTTCTACAACGGCAAAGTTGAAGATTTCATCATCCTCTTCCTCTTCCTCAACGATTTCGATTTCCTCGCTTTCGTCAGTTTCAGTCGATTCAAATTCCACTTCCTCGATTTCCAAATCATTTTCTACAATCTGAATAACCTCTGGCGGTGCCGGTGGTGGTGGAGGTGGTGGTGGAGGTGGCGTTCTGTTTGTGATAATCGCAATCTCGTCTTCATCGTCATAGCTCATCTTACCCAGCTCTCCAGGACCTGATTCGTAAGATCTGTATTCCAATACGAAGAGCGTGAGCGCCAAAGACAACGTAAGACCTATAAGCAAGAAGAGATTCTTCTTGTTTTCTGCGTCTGCATTGTAGGTTTTTCTATTCTTCATGCGTTAGAAATAATTGAAGTGCTAAAATAGCCAAAACTACCATTAGCACAAATGTGTTTTTAAGAGTTATTTCTTGAATTGTACAGGTATGGTATAAGTAATACTCACGGGCTCGCCATTTTCTGTGGCAGGACGCACTATCTGTGGCAAAGAGCGCATCACATTGACTGCTTCATCTGAGGCCAATTCCGAAAAACTTTTCAGCACTTCAGGCTCTTGCAATTGGCCTTCTTCGTCAAAGGTGATTTTGACAAACACCTTCCCCTCTTCTTCCAATCCTTGTGGGTACTTCAACGTGGTCATCACATGCTCCATGAGCGTCCTGTTGAAACAAACCTGCATCTCTTCACCCACCTCGATGTGCTGGCAACGTTCAAAGGTCGGCGCGACCATTTCTTGTGCCAAAGCAGGGATAGCGGTTAAAAGGAAAAATAGAAGTACTGCTTTAAATTTCATGATTACTGTAGCTTGACATTTACGGGCAGAATGTACGACATTCTAACGGGCTTACCATTGATTTTTGCTGGGGTGAATTTTGGCAAGCTCTTCACCATTCTGATCGCTTCCTCAGAAATCAATTCGTCTTCACCTCGAACAACTTTGGCTTGAAGTACTCGACCGTCTTTTTCAATAATAAACTCTACGAATACCTTCTCTGCGTTAGAAAACATCATCATGGCATCGCTAACCTCGAAGTTCTTGCCAACAAACTTCAACAGCTGCTGCTGAAAACACATGAAACGCTCATCGTCTGTTACCAATGATTCGCAGCCTTGGAACACAGGTCTAGACTCTACTGCCGTGAACTTATAAATATCATTATCAATGGGGTCGGGATCAATAATTTCGACAATTCCATCGTCGATAATTCCTGAAAACAAACTAAGGTCAATGGCCGGGAGCGATGCTGTATTTGGGACAACGGCAATGATGTTAGGATTCACCTTTGCGCTCTGTTGTGCAATAGGCTTGGCCGGCATCGCTCTTTGGGTAATGGGCACGATCCAATCCTCCTCTTCGATGTAATAACCGCCATCATCCTCCACAACCATTAAAGGACGCTCACTCACGGTCCACTCCAAAGCAGTATAGGCTGTAGTAAGAGATAAAACCAATCCAAGAATTAAGAACAAGGGGCGTTTGTTTTCTAAATCGGCTTTTGCTGTTTTTCTGATTTTTAGGCTCACAGGTTCTCATTTTAAGGGGTTATGAGAATTAAAGCCAAAAAACTATGCCAAAAACCGGTGAAGTACGCGAGAGGCGACCATACCTGATACAGCACCGGCGGTATTGGCCAAGGCATCCAGAAGATCTGCCGAGCGTCCGAGCCCCATCCAATCCTGTAGCAATTCTATGAGACCTCCTACAGCAATTGCAATGAGCCAATACAGGGCGGCTTTTCTCTTTTTAATGGGTCGCTTGTACCCTCTGGATGAAGCGAAATAGAGCAAAATAGTCCAAGAGAAATACAGGATGAAGTGAACCAGCTTATCGCTGATATTCATTTCCCAACCTGGGTCTAGGTTGCTGACCGGAGCCAGGCAAGCATAGAAAATTAAAAAGCCCCAACCAATGGCAGGGGCTCTATATATCCATGGATTACGCATGATTATCCAAGCATTGCTTGGTACGCTTCAGCATCCATTAAACCGTCCAATTGAGACGCGTCATTAATCTTAATTTTCACCATCCAACCTTCGCCGTATGGATCTTCGTTCACAGCCTCAGGCGCATCTTCAAGTCCCTCATTGAACTCGAGCACTTCTCCCGCTACTGGTAAAAACAAATCACTCACTGTTTTCACAGCTTCAACACTTCCGAAGACCTCATCTTGATCTAAAGATTCACCTTCCGTATCAACATCAACAAATACGATATCACCTAATTCGCTTGCTGCAAATGCTGTAATTCCAACAAAGGCTTCATCACCTTCAACGCGGATCCATTCGTGGTCCTTTGAGTACTTTAAGTTATCTGGGTAATTCATTCGGGTATGTTTTTGACAAATGTAAACTGATTTTTATTTCCGTGCGGTCTATTGTGCAAGATTAAATCTAAACGCAATTCCGGCGTTCGTGTTCAAGGTTGGGAATGCATTAGACGTCTTAAACTTACTCACCGTTTGATCGTAGTATAAGCGTGCGGTCAATTTTGACGATAGCATGTAATCTGCACTTGCCTTCACAGACCAAATACGCTGTCCTGCGGTAACCTGGTCAACACCTTCTTGAATACGACGAATCACGGTTTGATTGTCGCGCAAACTGAAGTCCAATTTCAAATCGAGGTTAGAAGTAATCTTTTGTGGACGGCCATCACTGACGATATTAAAGCTCACGTCCTTGATAATATATCCGGTTCCAACGACAACCTCCATACCGCGGGTATCGCTCAATTGATTATTGACCAGCGATAGGTTGAGTTGTCTGTTACGCTTAATGTCTAAGCGCAGACTCGCTTGATTTTTCAAACGCATATTTAGTCCGACGAACGGACCGAAATTTTCAGCGATACTCACCTGAGAAATTTGCTCCAATGGCAAGAAATCTCCGTTCGTGTTTCGAATATTATTTGGCGGCTCCCCATTCTGAATACGCTGCTGTAAAAGCATGTTACTCTGGTACGAATTCATCGTGTACATGCTCTTGTAGGTATGGGTCAGTGTAAAGGTTTGGAAGTTCTTCTTGAACCATGGAATCTTCATAAGTCCATTAAAGTTTACGTTCCAATTAGGCATAGGCAGATCAGGACGTCCGTTCATTACTACCTCGCTAGGATCCATACCGCCATAGGCCGCCAAGAAAGCAGGCACAAGAACCTCAGCACTGTTGTAACTGTAGCCGTCGTACCCTTCTCGAGTCCCTGTACTATCATCAGCGGCAGTGATGAAGTTTCCTACATATGTCGGATCGTTGGCAGCCTTATTGTCTCTTAGACGCTGAGAAATGGTGTTTCTATTCGCCAAGAAGAGGTCGTACACTGGAGAATTCGATGAATCAATCGGTTCAAAAGCACTACCAATAGAAAGGAAACTGATGGAGTAATTCCCATTGTCCATCGGGTTAAAATTGTAGAATCCAGCCGGCAAGCCTAAAGTGGTATCAATTAGGGGATCGTGGTACCTAAAAATGGACGAGCTGTTCAAACCAGCCACCTTAGATGCTGTAATCTGTATTCTGAAATCTTGCCACGGTTCAACAGTAGCACGGAAGTTCAAGTTTTCAGTAAAGGTCTTCTGGAACTGGTTCGGTTGCTTAGTGTTTTCGGTGAGCCATCCATTGGCAGCGGCGAGCGCTTTGACATCACTCTGACGGCCGAATACAAAATCCAAACCGGGCGACATCAAAGCACTTGGATCCATACCGAAGTACGTAGGATTGGTAATGAGGCCTGGCAATAATGTACCATTTGTCTGTGCATAGGTCAGCGAGGCTGAGCGGACCATCATAGCTATACGCGCTGCGCCGAGGAGAATCTTGCTGTCTTTCTTCTCCTTCTCTTTTTCTTCTTCCTTACCCTCTTTTTTAGGCGCACCTCGTCGCTGTGGTGCACCTCGTCGTGCCACAGGCTGCGGTCTTCCACCTTGATTCGCTTTTCGCAAGAATGGAACCTGGTTGTAGAAGTTGATGAAGTTGGCATTCGCAGAGAACTGGATGTTGTTTGAGTTCTGTGCACGATTACCAAAGTATAATTCAGGTTTTGCCTTTGGATTCAAGGCTGCTGTAGAATTCGTCTGCCAATCGTAGTTGCCTGAATAACGAACACTTGCAGATGTCCAATCCATAAACGGCAACTTACTCACCGGAATCTGCCAGTTGACATTAAGCGTTTGGTGGAATTGGGTTGGTCTTCCCAGACTTGACAGACCAGCGATGATTGTATCCCTGTTTGCCTGTGTTTTAGGATCACCCGGCATTTCATCCACCCTACTCTGCGCAGTTGCATTATAGTCTAGCTTCAAGCCTTTAGATAGATCGTAGGCAACGTCGTACATGCGTTTCGAGGTCAAGGCCTTGTTATACGTTACAGGCAATGCGATAGAAGGATCAAACGTATTGCGCATTTGCATGGTCGCCAATTGTCTCCTTAATTCGGTTCTCATGCTCACCTTTGAAGGCAAGTAGTAGAAGTTGAAATCCCGAATCAAAGCCAATTGCTTGCTTTGGATCTTGTTTTTAAATGGCGCAATATTCTTTGGACGTGTCTGGTAGTTGTAATTCACCGATGCGGTATGCATGATGCGGTGATCTTGGACAATATTGATGTTTCTGCGGTCACTCTCCGTAAAGGCGTATGAGGTGTTGAAGTTGCTAATGGCAAATGGAGAGTTGGCCCAGTTTATTCCTTTCGCTTTTGTAGGCCCGCCTTGTTCTTTATCACCGCCTTTTGGAGGTGATTTTGGTGCAGCCGGTCGTGGACCCCCAGCACTCTTTTCTTTACGAACGTTCGTAAAATTGATGCTCTTGCGCATCTGGTATTCCTGACCTGCGAACCTTAGGCTATCGCGTTCCTCTTGCGTATCCACTGCTGCTAAGGACTCCTTGAAATTAATATCCGGATCTAGTGGGTTGAACTGTGGGTTTTTGAAGCTCTCATTGAAACTGAAGAACATCGGGAACTTGATGCCCGCCTCTTGAGGCAAGAACTTATCTAGATTTACATTGGTCTGAACCCCGTAAGAGCGCTCAGCAAATTTGTTTCGTTCGTTGACCGTCTGGTCTATAGAACCAAAGCCTATGGTGCTCATCGTACCTGTAAGATTCACATTGGCAACGTCTGCAAGTTTGGCACTAGCTGTGGCTGTTGCGGCCCATCCGCCGCGGTTGTCAAAGTCGCTCAAACGCAACTCATTGACCCAGATTTCGGCACATTTAGCCAAACCGTCGTCTCCATCGCTTGCTGTACGCTTTTTCGGATTTCGAACACCCACTAGTAAGGTTCGGATGTTGCCCAAGTTTGGTGCACCGACGACAGAAAGTTTGTGACCTTCTGGTGTAGTGACCGTGTATTTATTGACCAGACTCAAGGTTGGATCGCTTTCCATCGCGGCGTTTCGCGTGAGCTTTAGCGTTTTCAAATCCTCAAATACTACATCGATATTGTTGTCGTTCGGCCAGATATCTTCGGGCAATAACGCACCCCAAGGAGTAACCTTTATCGGTACCTCGTATTCGTAATAGTTGCCATTGTAATCGGAACCGAGGCGGACAAAAATGCTGAGATCGCCGTCATTCAAATCCTCAATCTCGCCAGCGGCTTCGGCGTGAACGAACATGCGCAATCGCTTGTACATCCGCATGTCAAAATTGAAGTTACGGAATACCGCGCGCGCATCACCGTCTTGGATATCACAGATTTCGAGCGACATACTTTGCTCGTTCTGTTGGATGATTTGTGTACCGCCGTACACCAACTGACGCTCGATATCAGGAGGCAACGCGTATGGAATGGGCGTACGCCCGCCGTTCTCTTCCAGGTTCACGGCATTTACATTGAACGAGGTTTCATCGTCCTCGTCAATAGGCACATTGTCACGAATGTCGTCCAAAGAGAATGGGAATCGACGCCATTCGCCTCGAACCAGTTCAAAGCGTGCAAATCGCATAACGATAGGATCCTCGAAATCTCGAACAAACATTCTCAGGAATCGAATGGAACGGAAGTCGGTGATTCCGCCCACTTTCTTTTCTGGCTCGAAGACCGGAATCTTGAATTGGACCCAACGGGTAGGACGTGATAAACCGTTTGGCAAATCGTGACTGTTCGTCTCGTAAATATCGGTGATGTAATTCTGGCCTACCACCAAATCCTCGGGGCGCATCGATACGCGGTATTGGAAGTAACTTTCTGTTTTACTCAACGTCTGATCGCGGTTGGCGTCCTCCTTATCCGGTACGTTGGTTGCCGATGCTGGCGCACCATTGACCGTTACGGTGGCACTGTTTCCTTGTGTCCCATTGAAGGCCTTGTAGCGCTCCATGATATCAGCACTTTCAGCATCTAAGCTGTCGCTGCGGTAAAAATGGAAATTATCGCGTGACGGGTCAGGATACGCACTTTGGTAGGCTACTGAACCCGTACCGTAGGCATTGGAAATTCTATTCAAATAACTCGATGAACCGCTTGGCGTCCAAGTGCGCTCTTCACTGTCGAGCAATGCATCGAAACCAACATCCTGAGCATCACGGGCACCTGCCGCGTTGTCGAAAAATTCTGTGATGGGTTGGATTTCGCTCAAGTATCCCCAGCGCGTACTGTCCATTTGGCTTTTATCGCCGTTGGCCGGAATACCGTTTTCAAAGCTTTGTCGACCGTCCTTCAAAATGTCCTCACTTACACTACCGAGGTTGAAGTACAAATCACCACCGTCTGGGGCATTGTCGTTCTCGTAGAACGGATCCATCACCCAGAACTGGATGAATTCTATGTTTTGCTCCTCAAAGTTGTTGATCTGCAGTGGACGCATGATACCCGCCCAGCGTGAAGATGGATCAGCAAGTGCACCGTCAGCACTTAGTCCAGCGCTTATGCCCGGTTCTCCTTCCACATCGAAGTTGTAGGGTCCTGGCTCGCTCGGGTAGTAGGCCAAATCAAACATGGCCAAGTTTCGTGCTTCGTTTTGTGCTAAAGAATAGTTCGGGAAGACCTCTTTCACCAAAACTTCACGCATGCGTTGGTCGGAGGTGATCTCGGGATCGTTGCGAATATTATCAGGCACTGCACTACCTCCAGTGTACAAGGATGGATCAACAATGTACCAGGCCAATTTTGCACGGTTGTACCCGTACGCCAAATCATTGTTGAGGGCACTCTCCGGGAACAAGTCGTCTTGATTCCCAGGGGTGGACGCCAAATTCCAAGCGTTTAAGCTGCGCAGATCAATGGTCGTCTGTGAACTTTCAAAATCATCAAGGTAGGTAGTCTCCGAACCTGTAATTCGAATACCTCGAGGAGAGCCTGGAATGAGGTGGGCGAATTCACCACGGAATTGTAGCTGACTTTTTTCCTTGGTTTCGATAAATGGCAGTGCATCCATCAAACGCGTGAGGTAGGGTGCTTCATTGCTGTAGTTGGTGTTCATCCCCCAAATCGTATTCGAAATAGGTTCGTCTCCGATGTTCACCTTTTGGGTCAATGGACGTTCGGTCAAATGCAGCCACGTCCCGCCCACATTCAAGTGGTCGTTGACTTTGTGATCGATATTCGTTCCATAAAACGTCTTGGTCTGAACGTTAAATAAGGTGTTGTTTTCAAAGTTCACCTTGATTGGAGAACCGGAATTCATCACCCCTTCGTTGATGATGCGTACCCGGCCTAAAGAGTAGTCTACCGTGTAGTCCTGATTTTCGGTCAAGGTTCGCCCGCCCGCTGTTACGGTAACGGAGCCTCGGGGGATGTTGAATGCTCCGAGGGAAATTTCAGACCCCGAGGCGCTCTTGTACTGGCCACGGAGGATAAATTTGTTTTTTTGAGTTTGCTCTTGAGCACGGAAGCGGGTACTGTCGTAAAGCGCGTTGTAGACGTACTTATCTCTTGCCTGTTCGGTGTCCAATTTTTCTTCGAGGTTCGAACCAAAGGGCTCAATGACCGGAAAAATTATTCGGCCGCGCTGCTGGTCGATGGTCACCCCAGGAACAAAATCAAATATCCCGTCCGGGAACGGGTCATTGTTGTTGTTCAATCGGTCCAACTCCATCACCCCAACAAGCAATGTGTCGCTCAAATTTCCATCAGGAAGAAACGGAATAGGAACTCCCGTCTCGTCGTTCATGTACAACACGTCCATGTAGAAATCTTCGCGGTCCAACTGGAAGGCATTCAATGCATAGATGTTTTTCATCATCAAATCCCAAGTTGGCATGCGCACATCAAGTACCGTACTCTTCAGGAGTTTGAGGATCAAGGTCTTTGGTGGAGTGACTCCATCGTTTGAAAATTCCCCAACCTGGTACGTGCGGCCTCCAGCGGTATATTGGAAAGCTACCGCAAGTACCTCATCTTGGTTCAGCGCTTGATTCAAGGTGATGTAACCAAGCTGCGGGTGGAATTTGTATTGATTCTGTTCCAGCTTTCGAGCATTGGCCAACTCCACATACTCTCGAGCCTCCAAAAATCCCGATGTACTCAAATCTTGGTTCGCTGTGGCAATATCTCTAACCCCGGGGATGTTTGCCTCTAAAGCCAGAGGATCCAGCTGGTTGTTCGCATTGTTCGGGTAGCCTTCGATGTTGACGTTCGAACCTGGGAAGATGCTTACGCCGGGTAAGGTGGAATTTGGGTCGCGGTACGCATACTTAGCATCTGAACCGAGGTCCATGAAAGCGACAATATTGCGAAGGTTTTGAGTAGAGCTTCGTTCGTTGGTCACCCATACCTCCACCTTGGTAATTTGAACCGGCGACGTAACCAACGGCATGTTCTCGAGGTATTCTTCGTAATGCTCTCGGAAAAATTGCGCCAAGAAGTAGTGGCGGTTCGCCTCATATTGGTCGCCTTGGATGTAGAACTCGGTGGTGGTTCCCCCACCCTGTACATTGATGCTCTGGCTTTGTGAGCGTTGCTCCGAGAAGACAGTAGTAACGGTGGTGTTCCCAAATTGGAATTGGCCCTTTAAACCGAAAAGGCTTTGGGCACCCGTAATCAAGGAGCTGTTGAGCGGCATATTGATGTTACCCATCTCTAGACGCTTGATGATATCGTCTTCTTCACCCTCAAAATCCAATTTCATTTGATTATCAAACGCAAAAGATGCCTCGGTGTCGTAATTCACACCGAGTTCCAAACGGTCTCCAATCTTACCCTTGACATTCATCTGAATGCGCTGACCGAAATCAAAGGCAAAGGTCTTTTGATTTCGTACCGGAATTCCAGGATTTTCAACGTATTGGTAACGGCCCCCGAAACGTATTTCAGCCATACCCTGAGGACGAATTTCTACGAGATCGCTCCCGAACACCTTACCAAGGGCTTCGTTCCCCGTTTGAATCTGGGGAACCAAACCTTCACCGTCGCGTGGATTATCGCCTGTAGGATTGTACAACGCAGCTTTATCGGCCATGTAATCCTGTTCGGCCATGTCGTACATATACTGGCGGTACTGATCAACGGTCCATACCTCGGGAATAGGAAGGCGGATGTCGCCAATCTTTTTGTACACCAAGTAGTTGCCTGTAGTAGGGTCGTAAATGATTTCCTTGGCGTAGTTCGAAGGTTCTGGCAAAGAAACTGTAACACCACCTGTTCCGGTAGTGTCCGAGCTTTCTTGTCCGTAGCTCATCACTGGAATAAACAGCAGAGCGAGAACCGTTCTACTTAAATATTTCTTCCAATTTCTTGGCATTTACAGCAGTTGCAAAGCTTTTCTTACTAATTCTTCTGTACTCATGGCAGGATCCTGCTTGAGTAGTTTGTTCAGCGCACCTTCAGCTTGTTTCGCAGAAATACCGAGCGTTGTCAAGGCGGCATGTGCCTCTGCACGCGCACCCCCTGCCCTTGCGAGCATTGGTGAGTCGCCAGCAGCAGCCACCTTAGCCACTTTGTCTCGAAGATCAATAACTATACGCTGGGCCGTTTTCGCGCCAATGCCCTTGACCCCTTGTAAGGTCGCAGCATCTTCGGACATAATAGCTTGTTCTACCTCAGCAGGGGCAAGTGAACTTAAAATAACCCTGGCCGTATTCGCACCTACACCACTCACTGAAATGAGTAGTTCAAAAAGTGCCTTTTCTCGTTTTGTAGAAAAGCCGAAGAGCATTTCCGCATCCTCGCGCACCAAATGGTAGGTGAAAAGCAAGCCTTCAGCCAAAGGCTCGATATCCGCGTAAGTATTCAAAGAGATCTGAACATCGTAACCAACTCCGGCGCAATCCACAATCACATTGGTTGCGGTCTTCTCAACAAAATTGCCTTTTACGTAGTAAATCATATTCGGTATTTCAATCTAAGGATAACGTCTTAAAATGGTCTTTCGTACGCCTAAAATGAAAAAGCCGCGCTGTCAGCGCGGCAGTTTCTAAAATTCAAAAAAAACCTAGTGGTTAATGACTACTCTTTTGAAAGTAGAGCCATCAATGCTGTAGAGATAAATACCGT
>JBNAAX010000001.1:0-63854 GCA_049631665.1 Schleiferiaceae bacterium | reverse complement strand
ACCTGGCAACAAACCGCTTTCTGTAAGAATCTGGAATCCGTTACAAACACCAAGAACGTAACCGCCGTTGTTTGCGAAATCAATCACGCTGCCCATTATAGGGCTCATCTTTGCGATGGCACCCGAGCGCAAGTAATCGCCGTAAGAGAATCCACCTGGAAGTACCACACAGTCTACCCCTTGTAGGTCGGTATCCTTGTGCCACAGGTTCACTACTTCGTAACCCATGATGGTTTCCAATACGTAAATCATGTCTTGGTCACAATTTGACCCCGGAAAGGTGATAACACCAAACTTCATAGCGTTCGCTTTTTGTTCGAGGCAAAGGTACAGTCTTTAAGCCAATTTTGAAGTAATGACTTATTAAGGATTGTACACACTTAAGGGGAATATTTTGCGCTGCTGTCCTGTGTAATCTCGTACTCGAACAATGAGCAAGTAAACCCCACTCTGTGGCGCCCTGCCGTTCCAATCAAAGGGCCGGATCTCGACCTGCTGCAATCCCTCGCTCAAGGCCTGCTTTTCCATGGGGAAGGCGATGGGGCGGCCGGAGGTTGTGTGGACGGAAAGTGAGAGCTGCGCTCCGGCCGCCACACGAAGGCGAAGCAAGGCTGTGGGGGAGAAATTAAGGGGGTCGTAAGAGATGTTGGGTTGGAGCAATTCTATGTTGAAGTAGGTTTAGATGGGACACGGAATTAGGCGCATTTGGAGAAGCTTCGCTGGGGTTGGCGTGATTGAAATGGTGTGGGGACCAATTGAGTGAATCGGCCCCTGAAGTCGAAAAGGAAATACGGTGGAATTGGCCACAGATAGTGTTAGAAATGAGGCAAATCAAAAAGGTTAGTGCGAGACGCAACAAGGGGCTTTTCATACGGCGGATTAAGATTAGCTTTGTAGGGTTCTAAATAAGTTAGTGCATTTATGAGAATTGCAGTAGTGGGCGCTACCGGAATGGTGGGCCAGATCATTTTGAAAGTTTTGGCGGAGCGCAGTTTCCCGGTAACAGAGTTGATTCCAGTGGCGTCTTCAAGAAGCGTGGGTAAGACGGTGACCTTTGGAGGCCGCGATTGGACCATTAAAAGTTTAGAGGATGCCGTTGCTGCTGCACCGGATTTAGCCTTGTTCTCAGCGGGTGGGAACACCTCTTTGGAGTGGGCACCAAAGTTCGCTGCAGTAGGTACACGAGTAGTAGATAACTCAAGCGCCTGGCGTATGGACCCTGCCAAGAAGTTGGTAGTTCCTGAGATAAACGCTGATGTACTGACCGAGGAGGATATGATTATCGCCAATCCAAACTGTTCAACCATTCAGCTAGTAGTCGCACTACATCCATTGCACAAGGCCTATGGCGCGAAACGTGTATTGGTGAGCACCTATCAGAGCGTTACGGGAACGGGTAAAGCGGCCTTAGACCAGCTCGAAGGTGAGCGCGTGGGTGATGATGTGGATATGGTGTACCCGTACAAGATTGACCGCAACTGCATTCCGCACTGTGATATTTTCCTAGACAACGATTACACCAAAGAGGAAATGAAGATGACCCAGGAGACCGTTAAGATCATCGGCGATGAGGGCATCAAATTGGCAGCTACCGCGGTTCGTGTGCCTGTTCAAGGCGGACATAGCGAGAGCGTTAATGTGGAGTTTGAGCATCCCTTTGATATAGCAGATGTTAAGAAGCTTCTAAGCGAAACGGAGGGGGTAACCCTTCAAGACCAGCCGGAATTCAACACCTATCCAATGCCACTGATGGCGGAAGGCAAGGACGACGTTTTCGTGGGCCGATTGCGCCGCGATTTCACCACGGACAATGCACTTAACATGTGGGTTGTAAGTGATAACCTGCGTAAAGGTGCTGCAACTAATACCGTTCAGATTGCTGAAGTGCTCTTGAAGAAGGGCTTTGTGAAGAACTAAATCTTTTTCACAATTCGTTAGTAGAATAGGGGAACAGGTGGCCTCTTTTTTGTGTTAATCTCTATATGAAGATTAAAGTAATAGCAATGGCTGTGCTCGGGCTTACCCTGAGCTGTACAGCACAAACCAACAAGAAAATGAGCGATGCGTACGCAATGGCAGTCATTCCAGAGCCTGCCGAGGGACAAGAAGTAGCTGTTTTAGCTTCGGGGTGTTTCTGGGGAACAGAGTTCTATTTACAGAAAGTACCTGGCGTTACGGCAACGACCTGTGGTTATACCGGTGGTGTGGTGAAGAATCCTACCTACCGCGAAGTGTGTACCAAACGCACCGGACATTATGAGGCAGTGCACGTAGTCTTTGATCCAGAACAGGTGAGTTTTGAGGAATTGGCTCGTGTATTTTTTGAAACGCATGACCCAACCCAACGCGACGGTCAAGGTCCGGATCTTGGCCCTCAATACCGCAGTGCTATATTCTTCCAGAACGAAGCACAGCGAGAAGTAGCACAGAAACTCAAGGACTTGCTGAACGCAAAAGGGTACGATGTTGCCACGGAAATCCTTCCTGCTGCTGAATTCTATTCCGCGGAAAACTACCACCAAGATTATTACGACAATAAAGGAGGAACTCCTTATTGCCATGCACCTAGAAAACTCTTCTAGGATTACACTAAAACAAAAAAAGCCCGGGCTTATGCTCGGGCTTTTTATTTAAAAATCGTTGATTTACTCCGCCGGCTCTTCTAAAACGAAGTCTTCCATGAATTTCGTGGTGTATACACCTTCGCGGAATTTTTCGTTTTTAATCAATTGCTGGTGGAAAGGAATGGTTGTCTTAATTCCTTCGATAATAAACTCGTCAAGAGCGCGCTCTAGCTTGTCCAAAGATTCCTCACGAGTACGAGCTGTAATGATTAGTTTCGCAATCATAGAATCGTAGAAAGGTGGGATAGCGTATCCGCTGTAACAGTGCGTATCTAAACGAACACCGTGACCACCTGGCGCATGGAATGAAGTAATCACTCCTGGCGAAGGACGGAAGTCGTTAAACGCATCTTCTGCATTGATACGAACTTCAATACTGTGCATTTGAGGCAAGTAGTTCTTTCCAGAAATTGGCTCTCCAGCGGCAACTTTAATCTGCTCACGGATGAGGTCAAAGCCAACAACTTGTTCTGTGATCGGGTGTTCTACCTGGATACGTGTATTCATCTCCATGAAGTAGAAGTTTCTATCCTTATCTACCAGGAACTCTACAGTACCGGCACCTTCGTACGCAATATATTCTGCTGCTTTCACAGCTGCTTCACCCATTTTCTTACGGAGTTTATCCGTCATAAATGGGGAAGGTGTTTCTTCAACCAATTTTTGGTGGCGACGTTGTACCGAACAATCGCGCTCACTCAAGTGACAGGCTTTACCGAAGCTATCGCCGATAATCTGTACTTCAATGTGACGCGGTTCAAGGATAAGTTTCTCCATGTACATCCCGTCGTTGCCAAAGGCAGCTGCAGCTTCACGGCGAGCACTGTCCCATGCGCCTTGAAGTTCGCTCTCCTCTAGTATGGCACGCATACCCTTACCACCACCACCGGCGGTCGCTTTGATCATGACTGGGTAGCCTATTTCACGGGCTTTAGTCACTGCGTCTTCATAGGTTTCAAGGATACCTTCAGAACCTGGTACACACGGCACACCGGCTTCTTTCATGGTCTCTTTAGCAGTTGCCTTGTCTCCCATTTTATCGATCTGGTCACCAGAAGCACCGATAAACTTGATGCCGTGCTCCGCACAGATGCGTGAAAACTTTGCGTTTTCACTCAAGAAACCGTATCCCGGGTGAATGGCGTCGGCATTCGTAATCTCTGCAGCGGCAATAATGTTAGGAATGCTGAGGTAGCTTTCTGAAGATGCTGCAGGACCAATACATACGGCTTCGTCCGCGAAACGAACGTGCAATGAATCTGCATCTGCCTTAGAATAAACGGCCACCGTTTTGATGCCCATTTCTTTACAGGTACGAATCACGCGAAGTGCGATCTCACCCCTATTGGCAATGAGTACTTTCTTGAACATAACGAGTGTGTTTTCGTAAGGTTACGAAGGATCTACCAAGAACAATGGCTGATCGTATTCGATAGGGCTTTGATCGTCAACTAGAACTTTAACAATCTTACCACTTACTTCACTTTCAATCTCATTGAAGAGCTTCATCGCCTCAACGATACAAAGCACATCACCTGGCTTAATCTCAGAACCGACTTTCACGAAAGCATCTTGATCTGGAGATGGGCTGCGGTAGAATGTTCCAATCATTGGAGACTTCACCTCGATGTAGTTGCTGTTGTCCTCTGCTGGAGCTTCTGCAGCGGGAGCCGGGGCAGCGGCTGGCGCAGGTGCTGCGGCAACGGGCATGGCAGCCTGAGGGGCAACGGCTTGAATAATGGTCGGCTGATCAGAACCTTCTGATGCAGTTTTAATGTTAATCTTGAAATCTTCAGTTTCTAGACTCACTTCTTGAGCGCCGCTTTTCGCAACGAATTTGATGAGTGCTTGGATTTCTTTCAAGTCCATGTTCTTGTGTATTTAGGAATATGAATTTACGAGTTATTTTTTATCGATGGCCCATTTGACCCACATGGCTCCCCATGTAAATCCGCCACCGAAGGCTGCGAAGAAGATGTTGTCACCTTTCTTAAACTTATCTCTAAAGTCCCAAAGGCCTAAAGGAATTGTTGCAGAGGTGGTATTACCGTAGTTCTGAATGTTAATGACCACTTTTTCACTGGTGAGTCCCATACGACGCGCTGTAGCATCGATGATTCTCAAATTGGCTTGGTGGGGAACCAAATAGGCCACATCATCACCAGTAAGTCCATTCTTTTCTAAAAGCTCCGCAGAAGTATCTGCCATACGACTAACGGCAAAGCGGAATACACTCTGGCCTTCTTGACGAATGGCGTGCTGTTTATTGTCTATAGTTTCGTGGGAAGGAGGAAGGAAAGACCCACCTGCTTCGATGCGCAAGAAATCACGGCCTGAGGCATCGGTACGAAGAAGCTCATCTTGTACGCCAAGACCTTCATAGTTCGGCTCCATAAGGGCTACTCCACAACCATCGCCAAATAAGATACAGGTAGTACGGTCTGTGTAGTCAACAATAGAGCTCATAACATCAGAGCCCACGACCAATACTTTCTTGTATTTGCCAGATTCAATATATGCTGCTGCGTTACTTACCGCATATAAGAAAGAAGAACATGCTGCCTGCAAGTCAAAAGCGTAGGCATTCTTGGCACCTATCTCTTGTGCGATATATGCTGAAGTTATTGCAACCGGCATATCTCCAGTTACTGAAGCTAGAATAACGAGGTCAACGTCTTCAACGCTAACTCCGTACTCCTCCTTCATGGCTTCAACGGCTTTGATTGCTAGATAAGAGGCACCACGGCCTTCTTCTGGTTTAAGGATGCGACGCTCCTTAATTCCGGTTCGAGTAGTAATCCATTCGTCATTGGTTTCGACCATGGTTTCTAACTCGGCATTCGTTAGAACATACTCTGGAACATACCCTCCGATCGCTGTAATTGCTGCTTTCATCGTGTTTTCTTGAGTGGGCTAAAATAGGCGGTCTAATTTTAAAACCTCATTTAAAACAGAAAAAGTAGCCTTTTAAGGGGCTACTTATCTGTAAATCAATGATTTGTAAGATTAGGCTTATGCCTTCTCCATCACCACTTTACCCTTGTAGTAAAGCTTTCCTTCGTGCCAGTGAGCACGGTGGTAAAGGTGTGCTTCGCCAGTAGTAGGGCAAATCGCTAATTGCTGATCGGCCGCTTTGTAGTGAGTTCTGCGCTTGTCTCTTCTCGTGCTTGACTGTCTGCGCTTAGGATGTGCCATATCTAATACTATTTATTATTCAACAAGTTTTTTAATTGATCCCATCTAGGATCAGTCTCTTTTTCATTTTCTTCTTCGTCTTCAATAAAATCCTCAAGCCCGTTTCCAGCATTCGGTCCATTTAGTTTAGGTGGAATGCTTAGAACGACTAATTCATACAAATACTGAGCAATGTTAAACGAGTGATCGCCGTGCGGCAAGATGAGTAACTCATCGTTTTCGTCGTTGTATTCCTCACCAAACTTTACCTGCATGGAAAAACTATTTTCTAGTTCCTGGGTGTAGGCTTCGTTTGTCACGTCGCAAGGTGCAGTGATGCTTCCGTTGAATGAAAAGTCCAAATCAAGAACAGTTTCACTTTTCAACATTTTCATCTGAGCCACGCCTTTCAAGTCGCTGTAGTCTGAGAATTCAAAAAGTTCAAAGAACGTATCATTCAAATCGTAATTAAACTCGTGAGAACCAAGCTTTAAGCCACTAAACGTTATGGTAAAGTCTTTGGTCTTCATTAGTTCCCCATCTGAATGAGCGTGCAAAGATATTCAAATTGTTGAAAACTTCTAACGCTTCTCCTTTTGTTTTTTGAGTGGATTCGCTGTGATTTCATCGTAGACCTTACGGCTGTTCACGATATCAATAGCTGCGAAAACCGATGTTCGGAAGGATGCTTCGTTTGCTTTGTTTTGTCCAGCAATGTGCATTGCAGTGCCGTGGTCAGGCGAAGTTCTTACCGCAGTTAGTCCTGCCGTGTAGTTGGTCCCACTTCCCATGGCCAATGCTTTGAATGGCACAAGTACCTGATCGTGGTACATACCTAGTACTGCGTCGAACTTCTGATCGTAGCCTTGACCAAAGAAACCGTCTGCAGGGAAAGGACCTCTTACGATCGCCCCTTTTACATCGGCTTTTTCAATGGCAGGTTTAATAATATCCGCTTCTTCCGAGCCAATGGCACCAAATTCTCCAGCATGTGGATTCAATCCTAAAACGGCAATACTAGGCTTCACGCAACCAAAGTCGCGTTTTAAGCTCTTCGCAAGCAGTTCAATTGACGCTGTAATGTTTTCCTCTTTTAAGGTATCGGCAATTTTACTCACAGGTACGTGTCCGGTGACCGTGGCTACCTTCAGTACATCTGAAGCTAGAATCATAAGTACCTCATCATTAAAGGCCTCAGCGAGATACCCGGTGTGTCCTGCAAACCCCTCAACCTGAGCAGCGATGTTGTGCTTGTTGATTGGGGCTGTAACGATAGCATCTATCGTACCTGCTTTCGCAGCTTCTATGGCCGCATCGATGCTTTTCAATGCATACGAACCACTTATATCCGTAGGAGTTCCAAGGCTGAGTTCGACATTGTCGTCCCAAGTGGTAACTAAGTTGGCCTTCTTGTCCTTAATATCCTCAAGAGAATCGCAGAGGTAGAAATTAAAGTCTTTCATTTCCAGAGCATTCCTGTGGTATGAAGCCACTTTGCTAGAAGCAAATACTACGGGAGTACACAGATCAAGAATCTCTTTGTTTTCAAGGGTCTTCATGATTACCTCGAGGCCTATTCCATTAAGATCGCCACAGGTTATACCAATGGTTGGCTTTTCGAAGACAGGCAATTGTATGTCTTGTGAAGCACTTCGCTCAACAGGCGTATTGAACAAATCTGCCTGTTCTTGCAACTGCTGCGTTTCCTGTTCAGAAACAGGTGTTGCCTTAACATCTTTAGCAGGTGCTTTTTGTTTATTGCGGTTGCGGTTTCGATTCCTATTTCGGTTTCGTCCTTTCCCTTCAGAATTCCCTTCAGAATCGTTTTTAGGAGCATCCTCTTTGGATCCGCTAGCTTCGCTTCCTTCTTCCTTTGGCTTGCGGTTACGATTCCTGTTGCGGTTCCTGTTGCGATTGCGATTTCTGTTATTGCCCTCGCGACCTTCTCCCTTGTTTTCGCCTTTTGGCGCGTTTTCCTTATTGTCGCTCATTAGTAGTTGCTTAAGAAATCATACAATAAACGAACCCCGATTCCTGTACCCCCTTCTACTTGGTAGCCAACACGCTTGCCCAAATGAGCAGGACCCGCAATATCTAGGTGGATGTATGGATAATCTGTGAAGTGTTCTAAAAATTTACCTGCAGTGATTGCTCCTGCTTCAGGGCCGCCGATATTTTTGAGGTCTGCAATAGGACTTTTCAAAAGGTCCTTGTATTCGTCCCAGAAAGGAAATTCCACGACGCGCTCTCGAGTTTTGAATCCACTGGTTTGTAAGGCCTCCATTTTTTCTTTTGGCGCATTCCCCATTCCTACGATGGCATAGCGGCCAATTGCTCTAGCTGCAGCACCGGTAAGCGTTGCAAGATCGATGACTAACTCAGGGTTGTATCGTTTGGCATACACCAGGGCATCAGACAGAATTAATCGGCCCTCAGCATCTGTATTCAATACCTCAACAGTTGTCCCGTCTGATATGGTGATTACATCTCCTGGCGTTACTGCGTTTTTGCCTGGGCGGTTATCCGTAGCAGGTACTAGACCTACTACATGAACAGGAAGTTTTGCTTCAGCGATGGCACTCATCGTACCGATTACTGCCGCTGCACCGCCCATATCACTTTTCATGGTGTCCATGAAGTTGCTTGGTTTCAAGCTTAGGCCACCAGTATCGTAAACAACACCTTTTCCGACTAGAACTACAGGTTGCTGGTTTGAGGCACCTTCGCCTTTATACTCCATGATGGTAAATGTTGGCGGTTCAACAGAGCCGTAGTTCACTCCGAGTAACCCACCCATCTTGAGGCTTTCAATTTGCTTCTTCTCCAAAACCTCAACCGAGAATCCGTGACGCTTTCCTGCTGCTTTTGCCTCTTCGGCGAGTTTCGTTGCAGTGAGGTCAATCACTGGACGGTTTACGAGGTCACGAGCCAACAATGTTCCAAGTGTTGAGTTTTTGATGCGTTGGATGTCCTCCGCGTTTTCATCCTCAACTTGAATTTGAACAAGGCTGTTACGTCGCTTATGTGCATCACTAAAAAACTTTAGAAACTGGTAATTACCCAAAACAGCTCCCTCGCTCACTTCGGCTTGAAAAGGACCTTCGAGTTTTATGCGGTCCAAGCCAAGACCGTTTACTTTGAGTGCAAGGCTGTTTCCTGCAAGACGCATTTTTTCCGCACGCTCATTGGCTTCGAGTTCTTTGGTGAGTTGGAAGGCCCAAACAGTGGTTGACCCGTCTTGTAATTCCATCCAACTTTCTTCGAATTTGGCGGCATAAGCGTCAAGGCGGTTCTGAAGAGTTTCTGATATGCTTAGGCTATCTCCTTTTTTGTAAACAATTGCCACTGGGCCGTTGTAATCAGGAGTATAGGTAGTGATGTTCATAGGAAATCGATTATCTGTCAAATGTACTATTTTAACCAACCATAAAGAAGCACTCCATGTTTACCGGAATTATTGAAAATTTAGGCACTGTAGCTAAGGTAGAAAAGCACCAAACGAATCTCGAATTGTACGTTGAATCTAGCTTGGCTTCTGAGTTGAAAATTGACCAGAGTGTGGCACACAACGGGATTTGTTTGACGGTCGTTGAGATCTTTGGCGACCGCACCTACAGAGTCACTGCGATTGACGAGACCATCGCTAAAACCAATATTGGCGATTTAAAAGAGGGCGATAAAATCAATATTGAACGCTGCATGACCATGGGAGCGCGCCTTGATGGACACATCGTTCAAGGCCATGTGGATCAGATTGGTGTATGTGAGGGTGTCGAAGAACAAGACGGCTCTTGGATCTATTCATTTTCCTATGATCCTTCCCTCGGCAATGTAACCGTAGAGAAAGGGTCGATTACTGTCAATGGGACTTCTTTGACGGTAGTTAATTCTGTGGAAAGCGGGTTTAGTGTAGCCATTATTCCTTACACCTATGAAAACACGGTATTCCATACCCTACGTAAGGGAGATAGAGTTAACTTAGAGTTTGATGTCATCGGGAAATATGTTGCTCGCATGATGGAAGGCTATAAGAAATGAGAAGACTCGAAAAAATTGGCGTTGTAGACGACGAGCGTATTGCCGTTGACGGACTAGTTTCTCAGCTTGAAAAGTTGGTACCGGAAGTTGAGGTACAAGGTTTCATGTATGCGCAGCCTTTTGTAGAATGGTGCAAGGAATCAAAGCCCGGTTTGGTCTTTCTAGACATGGAGATGCCAGGCGCTTTGGGTTTAGACGTTGCTCATCAGATCAAAGCTTATGTAGGAAATATTGTCTTTGTAACGGCACACAGCCATTACAGTCTTGATGCTTTCGAAACTGCCGTGGATTACATCCTCAAGCCCGTAATCAAATCTCGTTTACAGCAGTGTTTGAATAAAATTTCAGATTTAGATCCGGTACCGCTCTTTGAAGAACTCAACGTAAAACTCCCGTTCAAAGGTTCTTATCAGCTCGTTAAAGAGAGTGCTATTGTTATGCTCTCAGGCCAGCGAAACTATACGAACGTTATTCTCGAAAATGGAGAAACGCGATTGGTCGCAAGAACACTCAAAAGCTTCTCTGAAGGACTTAGTGATCGATTCTTACGTGTACACAAAAGCATCATTGTTCGAAGTGATGCGGTAAAGGAAATTCAATGGGGTGCACGACCCAAAATGGTATTGACGAACAATGAGGTGGTCGATGCTTCAAAAGCCAGGTTAGATGAATTGGGCATCGAACCTTAAGAATTGGGCCCTATGTTGCTTGGCATTGCTTCTATTCGCTTGTCAGGAAACTCAAGAGCGCCCGGCAGAATTGGTCACCATTGAACTGACCGATAATTTTAATGAACGTCGAAAGCTTCTTAGAAAATTAAGTGAAAGCAGCAATGAGTATAAGGCAGCTTGGGGTTCCATTTACCTCTGTCAATACGACGTAGCGGAATACCGTTTTGTGTCGGCACTGGACCACCTTAGTAAGGCAGAGGATCTCATTGTTCAGTGCAATATTGAAGCGCTAAAACCAAAGCTGTATTACCTCAAGGCGCATATTTATTGGAACCTAGGATTAGACATTACTACGGTGACGGACTTCTCTTTGAAGGCCATCGGTTTAGGCACGGGAACCTCCAAAAGAACCTACGAGGGGAATTACGCCACGTACTTGCTAGATGCTGGAGAATACGAACAAGTCATTGAAATCGAGGAGCGATTGGTGGGTGAATTTGAGGCAGAGGGCTTCAATGTCTCAGAGGCAAAAGCCGTTCTAGGTGCTGCGTATTACTATTTAGGATTACAGGATATTGAGCGCGACAATAGTTTGGAGGTTCAAGACCCTTTAAGGCCGGGATTCATTGATGATATTGAACAAAATACGCGTTACGTCAATCGAGGCCTTTCGTTAATGAAGCAATCTTTAGCAACCCTAGATGGTGTGCCCAATGTCGTGGACAAGCAGCACGTATATGAAAGAGCATTGGATATCGGCGCGTTGTCAGATGAGGGAATCAGAACGTGCTTGGCGTTCGCAGAAGAAAACAAACTTTGGTCCCTTGCCTACAAGGTTCGTAATTCTAACGAGGCGGAAGTTTTAAATGAGACTTCCGAAGTAGCTTCTCAACGATTGACCGAAGTATTGATTAAAAACCTTGAAGAAAAGGAAGCGCTGAAACAAGAGATTTTAGGATATGAATTTGAACGTTCGAAGCGTGAAGCAGCGGCCCAACGAAGCCGAGAAGTTTCGCGCCAAATTTCTTACACCGTTGCCTTGTTCGCAGCTTTACTACTCATCTTAGTATTGGTCATCTTTTTTCGAACGCAGAATTCGGCCAATCAAGCTAAGATTGAAAAGCAGGATTCGAACATCCTTTTGGCCAACTACAAAAACCGTATTCGTCCGCATTTCTTGTTCAATCAGTTGAACAATGTCAATGGATTTATCAGCCAGGAGAAATGGGAAGAGGCGCAAGAGTATATAGGACTTCTTAGTGTACATCTTCGGAGTACTTTGGAGAATTCCGAAGTGGAAAGCACTAAGGTTCGTTCAGAGTTTAAGCGTATCGAGAACTATGTAGCCCTTCAACAGAAGAGCAGCTTCGCACATGTGAAATTTGAAGTAGAATTGGACGACATTTCAGGCGATGTTAAAATCCCTGGTGGTTTGCTACAGCCTCTAGTAGAAAATAGTTACAAGTATGCGGGTAATGCCTCCGAGCACAACTCTTGGATCAAGCTCACTGCCCGGACAAAGGGAGATGCCCTGATTATTATGGTAGAAGATTCAGGATACGGCTTCCTTGAGCGTGTGCCTGGCACAGGAAGTGGACTCGCACTAGTTCAAGAGCGTATCGAATTCAATAGAGCGAAAAGTATTCGTTCTGAGCTTTGGCGCCTTGAAACAGATTTTGGAAAAAGAAAAAGCACCGTGAAACTCACGATGCCTTCTAGATTGGTTTGATTAAACCCTCGGGGTTTATTGTTGCCGTAAATCTAGCGGTAATGAGCGCAGTATTGCATTTTGACTTATCGTAGAGTTTATGAATTTATCGTAGCGTAAATCCACGTACATCCATGTTGCCGCCACAAAGTATTATTCCTGTTTTACCATGGGTTTCTTCGCGCATCGCGGCCGCAATTCCCGTTCCTGCAGAAGGCTCAATGAATTGTTTGATGGTCTCCAAACAGGTGTGCCAGCCCTCCTGAATCTCATCTTCTGTGAGCAATGTGATGCTGTCTACATGCTCTTCAATAATGGGGAAATTTTTATGCCCTAAAGATGTTTTCAGACCGTCTGCTATGGTATCTGTAGATTTTGCAGGGGTCCATGTTCCAGAGGAAAAACTTTTAAAGGCATCGTCGGCAATAGTGGGCTCACAACCTATAACCTTGGCCTTACCAAAATAGTTATTGGCCAATGCTGCTCCAGCAAGGAGTCCGCCTCCACCAACAGGCACAAAAATCTTATCGAGATCCGGATGCTCCTGAAGCAGTTCATACGTCGCCGTAGCCTGTCCAGCAATGATATTGTAGTCGTCGTAGGGGTGTATCAATAGCGCCCGAGTATCCCTACGCACTTGTTCCGCTGTAGTCTCTCGAGCCTCAAGGGTGGGGGCACAAAAAGTAACTATACCTCCATAGTATTCCACCGATGCAATTTTCGCCTTTGGCGCGTTCGAGGGCATTACTACATAGGCCTTAGCACCAATCTGTGCTGCTGCCCAGCTTAGGGCTGCACCATGGTTTCCTGAGCTGTGGGTGAGTACGCCATTTTCTAAGGCTTCCTCCTTGTGCACGAGTACCGTATTCATGGCACCTCTAGCTTTAAAGGCACCGGTCATTTGGAGGTGCTCGCATTTCAAATAGAAATCACCATTAGCTAGATGGTTAAACCTTGGCGCTTTAAGAACCGGAGTTCTTGATACATAGGGTGCAATGCGCTCTGCTGCAGCTTGGATATCTGCCGCTGAGGGGACAGCGTTAAGTGAAGTGATACTGCTCATGAGTAGAAGTCTTTTGGTGGAGGTTCCACGAACGGTTCATCTGAAGATAATTGACTGACCAGGAATTCCATCAATTGGTGTTCAAATTCGATGAGGTCTTGTTCTTCTAAAACTTGACCGTTAAAGGCCCCGCCTCGGAGCAAAGACTCGGGCTGCGGGCTTTGCATTTTATACATGCCTATGCGCCAAGGCAGAGGTGAAGTGGCTGCTCCGCTTTTCCAAAGCAGCCAAGCGTATAACAAGCATTGAAGCGCCTTAGGTTTTTTACCGTTCCATAAATCCTCCCACGTACTCAAGCTGAGCTCGGAAGGCTTCATTCGCCCTGTTTTATAGTCCCATACGTTTAGTCTACCATCGTTCATTTCTATGCGGTCTACCTTACCCACAAACTTCAATGGAAGATCTAGAGAAGGATGCTGCATCTCGAATTCCAGCTCTGTTTCTACACCCTTTAAAATAATTTTTCCTGCTTTCGCGCGTAATAGGTCGTAATGGAGGAATTGATCCAACATCTTTTTGCATACCTCCAAGGTGACCAGATTTCGACCTTGGTACAAGGCAGATTCAGAATAGCCTTCTTTAACGAGGCGTTCGATTCCTAATTCGAGGGCTTTCTGGGTCCATTCGTCAACATCAAATACCGGTAGGGGTTTTCCGACCAACGGTTTATACAGTTCTTCTAGACCGTGGTGAATGAGGTTACCCATGACCAGAGCCGACATACTTTCTTCTACTTCGCCTTGCTCTCGAACGCGAACCAGTCTTTTTTGGTAAAAATCGTGCGGACGTCCAGCGAGCTCATTGAGACTGGTGGCACTCATACCTCTCTTCATCCAATCTGCCATGGCTTCTTTCACGGCATCAGAACGCTCAGCATAAAAGTGATCCTCGATAGAGGAAGGGTGTATTGGTCCATTGTTGAAAGCTCGTGGATGTATGGTGCACGCACCTTGCTGGAGTTCCTGCTCCAGCTGTACGATGTAGCGTGAAGGCTCTCCGCCGCCCATAGCATCGGTGTTTGTGTTGTACACAATTACACCTTCTGAGCAGCGTTGTAAGATTCTGTAAAAGTGATAGGCAAAGATGGCATCCTTCTGCTCGTAGGTCGGAAGGTCGTAGGTCTGTTTGATATCATAGGGCAAGAGCGAGTTGAAAGAGCGCCCCGCAGGTAAAATCCCTTCATTAACTCCGGCCATAATTACATGGCTAAAGTCAAGGGTACGAGATTCCAAAATCCCCATTATTTGAAGTCCTTCGAGCGGCTCCCCAACAAAGTCAATAGTTCCACTTCGCAGTTGTTGTTTAATCAGCTTCAATACCGATAGGGTATCTACTTTAGTGCTGCCGAGCGTGCGTTCAAGCTGTTCAAGCAAGGTGTGGATCTTGTACGTCGTATTGATGACCATGGTATCCCCTTTTTCATGGGCTGCCACATGCTCGAGCCATTTTTTAATCGAGGCGAGCACAGAGATGCCGCGTGCAGGTTGAAGAAGATGGCGATACCCTTTCGGCCCTTTGGCCAATTCATTGGTCCATTCTTTTGAACTGGTGAACACCCTATTTCCTTTAATGATGCTTTGGTTCCATTCCCTAGGCCCTTCTTCTATCTCGCCGAGGTAGTAATATTTGTTGAAGAGGGGGTCGCTAAAAAGAGCGCTAAGGCTCCTGTGGTAATAGGTCCAATTTTTCCCAGATTTCTCATTCTTGAGCGCATACTCAACCGCTCCAATCCATAGTCTTACAGTCGCCGCAACCTTTGTCTGATCCAAGGGGTATCCCATGGTGATGTTGACCTTGTCGTAGGATTCGGGCAAGATGCTCAGTACCGGATTTAAAAGTGTTTCGTCAGCAAGAATGACGACAATATTTTGGGCGGGAACGCCTTGGGCTGCCCAGCGTTCCAAGGTGGCCGCAACGGTCTTGGCTTGTCCAGAATATTTGGAAGCTCCAACGGGGGTGATTTCTTTAGGGACAATTTTAAAGTCGCTCGAGCGGTTTTTCGTGGTGGGAACATCGTTTCCGAATATTTTTTGACGCTTCTTGTGAGCCCTCAGAAAGAGCCCAGCTTCGTGCTCCTTCATGTCGACATAATGCGGATCAAGGTCCCACATTACAGTAGTGTTCCAATGGTTTTTTAGCTGGCCTATGATGGTTAATTCTGCAGTATTCAAAGCATTTAGACCCGCAACTAAAACCCTCTTTACCCCATTGCGACTGAGGTAGCTGTCAATGCGTTCGAGATTTTCGCTGAGGTATCTTGAAGCCAATCCGCTGTGTGCTTCGCCACGCGCTAACAAGGCGTCTTTAAATCGTTCATAGGTGCTTGGGAGCAAGGCAACAAAATCTGAATATCGTCCCATAAGGGCCGTTTCATTTTCTGGATCGAGGTCCCATTCTGCCAATTTCTGCACGTTGTACAAATCACCAAGTACATGTCCGGGATTGAGTTTGTAGCGGTCGATCTCTTCGAAATCGGACAAGAGCGTTTGTCCCCATGAAAGAAAGCTCCCCAACGATTCGGGTTCACGGTCTGGGTAGGCTTCATACCATGCCTCATTGTAGCACTGGTGCAATTCGATAAGTAAAACGAGCGGCTCGACCACCAGAAGGTTGCCCGCATTTGAGATAAATCCATCCACGGTTGTAAACAGCGGTAGAAGCGTCGGTCCTTCTAGGTGCGGTTTCAGCGCCTCACGCAAAAAGATTTCCGCCCGTTGGTTCGGAAGAACGACCATCTGCTGGTGCAGCGGCAGGGGTGATGAAATCAACTCTTGCGCGATTTGCGCGATGAATGTGGACATGGATTACTGGAACAGGTTGCTCCCCTCAATGTAATCAAAAACCGCTTTTGGAAGAAGGTTTCGAAGCGCTTTTCCTTCGGCAAAACTGCGTCGTATGAGTGATGCGCTGATTTCCATTTTTGGTGCATTTACCAAACGCAGGCTTGGAAAGCGTACTTGCCAATGTTGTTCAGTGGCTGCTTCATCAGGAAGCGGGTGTCGTGGATAGACGAGAATCTCATGGTTCTCCAAGATACTCTCATAGTTGCGCCACTTATGGAATGACTTGAGATTGTCTTCACCCATGATGATGCTAAAGCGATGTTCCGGGTATTTCTCGCGCAGGTAGGTGAGGGTTTGCGAGGTATAATTTGGCTGTGGTAAGCTGAATTCGATATCACTTGCGCGTAATCCTTGTTGACCCTCTATCGCTAAATGAACCAGATGCAAGCGCTCACGATCGGGCAACAAATTGCTCTTCTTTTTAAAAGGATTGTGTGGAGTGACCACCAGCCATACTTCGTCGAGGTCCCCGTATTTCTGGAAATACTCGGCCAAGGCAAGGTGCCCAATATGTATGGGATTGAAGGTGCCGAAAAACAGACCTACCTTCTTCATTATGCTCCTAAAAAGTTCTTTAGAATGGCTAACGCCTCTGCCTTGGCGGTATCGAGATCATCGTTTACGACCACCCTATCAAATTCAGGCGCACGGGCCATCTCAATGGTTGCTTTCGCCACGCGCTGATGTATTTTCTCCGCGCTATCTGTGCCTCTGCCTCGAAGGCGTTGTTCTAAAATCTCTACTGATGGTGCCTGCACAAAAAGGGCCAAAGCACGATCGCCAAACTGCTTTTTCAGGTTCAACGCGCCCACTACATCGATATCAAAAACAACCACTTTTCCTTCCGCCCAAATGCGCTCCACTTCGGAACGAAGGGTGCCGTAATAGGCGCCGGCATAGACCTCTTCCCATTCCAAGAGCTCGTCTTGAGCTACACGAGTTTTAAATTCTTCGCTGCTTAAGAAATAATAGTCTTTACCGTGTTCCTCCCTACCTCGTGGCGAACGCGAGGTCGCCGAAATGCTAAAACTGAGCTCTGGAAATTGCGGCAATAGATAGTTTACCAAGGTTGATTTTCCTGCACCAGAGGGTGCAGAGAAGATGACTAATTTTCCGTTTTGTTCGCTCATTGCTTTGACAGAATTGATACCGCAAAGGTAGTGGAGATGAAGGAATTGGCTTTGGTTAAAAGTAGAGGTATATTGTTGTCGTGATTAAGAAAGTACTATTCGCACTGTTTGGCCTTTTCACCGCCGGCCCGTTGAGCGCACAATGCTCCTTAGCCTTGGCGTCAGATTCCTTGGAAGCCTGCGTCGGAGACACCATCTTTCTTTCTGCTTCTGGGTCCAATTCTTACCAGTGGTCTCACGATGCAACACTTAGTTGCGACACATGCGCCTCACCCTACATCATTTTGACGGACACGGCACAATATGTGGTGGTTCAGGGAAGCAGCCAAGTCACGCAGATGGCGACCAATGGAAATTTCTCTTCGGGAAACTCAGGTTTCTTGACCAACTACACCTACAACGCTACATCCATTTGGAACGAAGGAACCTACGCGGTGGGCCCTAACCCAAATTCGGTCCATCCGAACTTTGGTTCTTGGGGCGACCATACTACCGGCACCGGAAATTACATGTTGGTCAATGGTGCGACAGGAACCAACAAAATTTTGTGGCGTCAAACCAAAACATTTCCTCCAGGGGCACAGGTGACTATGCGTTGGTGGGCACTCTCTTTTGTATCACCAGCAGGACAGCTGCAACTGAAATTATCAGGTACAAATATCGGTGGCGCAGCTTCGACGCCTACCTCCACAGGCACCTGGCAACAAACGTCAAGAACATTTACGGCACCTGCTTCAGGAACGGCTATCTTAAACCTGATTACACTGGCCGGCCCCGGTTCAGGAAACGACTTTGGCATTGACGATATCTCCTTCACCTACGAATGTGAAGCCTATGATACGGTGTGGATTTCCCCGAAAAGTGAAGCGCAGATCCTCTTGGATTCTACGAGTATTTTTGGCTGTGATCGTGTGTGTTTTGAGTTAGAAAATCAACTGGATACAGGCGGACTGTTGAACTATCAGTGGGTGCTCAGTGACGGAACGGTAGACTCATCTTTGACCTTTTCACACTGCTTGTCCGATTCCGGCAATTACTACGGCTACTTATTGACCACTTCCAACGAAGGGTGCACGGATAGCGTCGCACTACCAGTGATCCGTGTAGGACATACTCGCAAGCTAGACTCTTTGGTCATCGCCAACGACGGCAGTGTATTTTCCGGAGCAGTTCAAGTATTGAATTCAAATGAGGTAATAGGTTTGGGCGCCCATTATGAGGCTGTCCTTTCCCAAGGGATAGATTCTATTTTCATTTCAGCGGGCAGCCAGAGTTGGAACGATGGGAATATTACGGGCAACCAATTGGCATCGGGGTGGAGTCCCGTAGCCTTAGATGCAGAACCGCAGACTGTATGTGCATTCCTCTACACTTCGGAGGGTTGTGTAGATTCCATCTGCCAGCAAATCGCCTTTTTCCCTACCGTCGAAGTACCCAATGTCTTTACGCCCAACAGTGATGGGGTAAATGACGAACTCGTGCTACAGACTACTAGCACAGATAGGATAAAGACAACTATTTATAGCCGATGGGGAACGAAGGTATTTGAGAGTTCCGTGCTCGGTGAATTTTGGGACGGTAGATTCGAAGGGCGTCCCGTGGCACCTGGGGTATATTTCCTTACTGTCGAAGCAGCGAATCCTTATGCACCAGCGCCCATTGCATCCACGGCCACCGTTCACCTACTCCGTTAATCTCTAATAAAAGCTCCTACAAGGAGCATCAGAATTTAAAGTGTGTTGCCTACCTGTTCTTTGATTTTCTCCAACTCATCTTTCATCTGAACGACGTGCTGTTGCATAGGAGCATAGTTGCTCTTTGAGCCAAGGGTATTGATTTCGCGTCCCATTTCCTGCGCGATAAAGCCCAATTTTTTTCCGCTATTCGCTTCCTGCATTGTTTCGCGGAAGTACTTCAAGTGGTTGGCTAGGCGGACTTTCTCTTCGTTGATATCCAGCTTTTCGATGTAGAAGATGACTTCTTGTTCGTAGCGGTTTGAATCGACTTCAACGCCTTCTAGACCTTTCAATAAACGCACGCGAACAGCAGCCAAGCGTGCCTCTTCATGTGGTGCAATGCCTGCCATACTTTCCTCGATGGCTACAAGGCGTTCTTCGTAATCTTTAGCAATGCTATCACCTTCTTGCTTGCGGAAACTTTCTAGCTTTTCCAATGCTTCACCTATGAGGCCTTGTAAGAAGGTCCACTCTTCTTTGCTAAGCTCATATTTGGAACTGCCCATTACATCAGGCATACGCATCACAGTAGCGATTAGATCCCCAGAAGAGTCTGTCTCGCGTCCAAGCACCTCTAGCTGCGCGAGGTAGGCTTTGGCGAGCTCCATATTGATGTTCGCAGCACTCTCAATACCGGTTACTTCAGCGTAGATGTTGATATCCACTTTACCGCGCTTTACTGCGGCGCCGACCATTTTACGGATGTCCAATTCCTTTTCGCGGAAGATGGGTGCGATGCGTGCATTGAGGTCAAGCCCTTTGCTATTGAGGCTTCGAATCTCTACGGTGATTTTCTTCCCTGAAGTTTGTCCGATGGCTTTACCGAAGCCGGTCATGCTTTGAATCATGGATCGCTGAATTTTGCTCAAAGGTAGCAAAACATCAGCCTACCCTTCGAAGGTGCGCAGCCCTTGTGCTAATCGCTCTAGATCTTCGTCATCAATTGCCTGCGAAATGAACCAGCTCTCGAAGGCACTCGGGGGAAGGTAGACGCCTGCTTTGAGAAGGTGGTGGAACAAGGCATTGAATCGGTCGTTTTGCGCATTTGTAGCATCGGTATAATTGGCCACCCGAGATGTACCAAAGTGAATGCTAATCATACTTCCCAAACGATTGATAGCCACTTCTTCATTGCCAAATCTTTCTCTTAGCAAGCCCTCGATTTTAGCCGTAGTCGCATCTATCTTCTCGTAGACTCCAAGGTTTTCCTTCAGGTAAGTTAATGTGGCAATACCACTTGCGGTAGCGATTGGGTTGCCGCTCAAAGTTCCAGCTTGGTATACAGGCCCGTTTGGAGCCAGCACATTCATAATTTCTTCTTTTCCACCAAAGGCCCCAACAGGCATACCACCGCCGATAACTTTCCCGAAAGTCACCATATCAGGAGTGATGCCCAAGCGCTCAGCAGCACCGCCAGGCGCGAGTCTAAAACCGGTCATCACTTCGTCTAGAATGAGTACAGCGCCGTATTGATCACATAGGGCGCGAAGTCCTTCTAAGAAGCCTTTTTGTGGTGGGATACACCCCATGTTTCCGGCAACCGGTTCGATGATGATAGCTGCGATTTGGTCGCCCTCTCTTTTGAAATGCGATTCGACGCTTTCTAGGTCGTTGTATTCAGCGATGAGGGTGTCTTGGGTAGCTCCTTCAGGAACGCCAGCACTGCCCGGAACCGCGAAGGTGAGAAGGCCAGAACCGGCTTTTACCAAGAACGGGTCGGCATGGCCGTGGTAGTTCCCGGCGAATTTGATGAATTTGTTCTTGCCGGTATATCCGCGTGCCACGCGAAGGGCACTCATACAGGCCTCGGTGCCTGAAGAGGTAAGGCGTACTTGATCCACCCAAGGTGCCATTTCTGTTATGAGCGATGCCATGGTATGTTCAGCTTCTGTAGGACATCCATAGCTCACTCCAGTGGAGAGTTGTTTTTGGACCGCTTGAAGAACGGGCTCGAATTGGTGCCCTAAAATCATGGGTCCCCAGGAGTTGATAAAGTCTACATAGCCTCGGCCGTCCGCATCTACTAATCGGCTGCCTTTGGCGCTTTGGATGAATAGGGGAGTACCTCCTACGCTACCGAAGGCACGGACTGGAGAATTTACCCCGCCTGGGATGATGCGCTTGGAGCGTTCGAAAAGCAGTTGGCTTTGTGGGTACATATTCTAGCTATTTGGGTAGTTCTTAATGAGGTATTTGCTTGCTTCCTTTGCGAAGTAGGTCAGGATGATTTTCGCACTCGCGCGTTTGAAGGCGATGAGGCTTTCCAGCATGATATCTTGCTCGTTCAACCAGCCCTTTTCTGCGGCGGCTTTGATCATTGCATATTCGCCAGAGACTTGGTAGACGGCAATGGGCAGGTTCGAAGATTCGCTCAAATCGCGTACTGCGTCGAGGTAGTAGCTGCCAGGTTTGACCATGAGCATATCTGCGCCTTCAGTTTCATCAAGGTAGGCTTCATCCATGCCTTCCTTGCGGTTGCGCGGGTCCATTTGGTAGGTCTTTTTATCGCCAAATCCCGGGGCGCTATCCAATGCTTCACGGAAAGGTCCATAGAGCGCTGAAGCGTATTTTGCACTGTAAGCCAGGATGCCCTTGTGGGAGTAGCCGTTGGTGTTAAAGGCATTTCTTATGGCACCAATTCTACCGTCCATCATATCTGATGGAGCGACCCAATCGGCTCCTGCTTCGACATGGCTCAAGGCCATTTTAACTAGGGCTTCCACCGTAGCATCATTTACAATTTCGCCTTTTTCGATATCCACAATACCGTCGTGGCCGTAGCTTGAATACGGGTCAAGGGCGACATCGGTCATCACTAGAAGATCAGGGAATTGAGCTTTAATGGCTCGGATGGATTGTTGCATGAGGCCTTTTGGATGGGCCGCAAAGGCGCCCGTATTGTCCTTTTTATCGTCGCCTTCTTTGACAAAGATCAGGACACTTTGGATGCCTACTTCGACCAATTCTTGAATCTCAGCCATCACCCTGTCGAGTGAATAGCGGAAATATCCTGGCATCGAAGGGATTTCAGTTTTGACGTTCTCGCCTTCCTGAATAAATAGAGGAGCGATAAAATCGTGCGGGTGTAGGGTCGTTTCTGCGACCAGGTTTCGGATGGCGCTGCTTGCTCTGTTAATGCGTTTTCTCTGTTGTGGAAATGCCATAATTAAGCCCAATTTTTAGGTGTAGTCAATGCTTCAATAAGTGCTGCTTCGGGGGTGCCTGCTTCAGGATGGTGGTTGTACTCCCAGCGTACAGTTGGTGGCAGTGACATGAAGATGCTTTCAATACGTCCCCCAGTTTTTAACCCGAAAAGGGTGCCTCGGTCGTGAATGAGGTTAAATTCTACGTAGCGTCCTCGGCGTATCTCTTGCCATTCTTTTTGTGCTGGCGTATAGCCCAATTCTAATCGCTTCTCTACAATAGGCATGTAGGCTTCGATAAAACGAGCACCTATCTCCATTTGAAATCCTTCTAGTTCTTCGCCAGAAAGTTTGTCTCCGGGACGTAGATGATCGAAAAACACACCGCCAATCCCGCGGTGCTCATTGCGGTGTCTGTTGAAGAAATAGCGGTCGCACCAAGGTTTGAATTCTCCGTAGAAATCTGGATGGTGGTTATCGCACGCTTGCTTCAGGGTTTGGTGAAAATGGGTGGCATCTTCTTTAAAGAGGTAGTAGGGAGTGAGGTCTGCTCCGCCGCCAAACCATTGATCGACAATAGCGCCGCCATCATCGGTCACTTCGAAATAGCGGAAATTTGCATGGGTGGTAGGCACCATCGGGTTCGTAGGGTGGATGACCAAGCTGATGCCTGTTGCGTAGAAATTTTTTGCGCTATCGGGGATGCTGCCTTTGAGGACCTCTGGAACGGGACCATGTACTTCGCTGACGTTGACTCCGGCTTTTTCAAAGGTTTTGCCTTTTAGAACGCGTGACCAGCCGCCGCCACCTTCTGTACGTTCCCATCGGTCTTCGATGAATTGGTCCGTAGGCTCAAACGAGTCCAACGCCTTGCAAATTTCGTTCTGCAGGTCGCGAATGAAGGTGAAAAAGCGTTTTTTCGGGCGAAACTCCATTAGTAGCGGTAGGCTTTTGCAGTTTCTACGAACGCTTTGGCGCTGTCTACACTGGTTGTTGGTAGGACGCCGTGGCCCAGGTTGACGATGTGGTTGCCGCCGCCGAAGGAATCTATCATTTTTTTGGTTGCTTTAGCCACAACTTCTGGGGAGGCTAGGAGTGTCGTCGGGTCTAGATTGCCTTGGAAAACCGCGCTGGGGCCACACACTTTGCGTGCATAGTCTGGCGAAGTCGTCCAGCTCAATCCAAGGGCCGATGCCCCTGTAGCGTGAAGTTTGTCAAGGGCGTACCATGCGCCTTTTGCGAATAAAATGACCGGTACTCGGTCTTTCACTGCTTCGGTGATACGCTCCATGTATGGAAGCGAGAATTCGTCGTACATCGCTGGGCTGAGCATGCCGCCCCAGCTGTCGAAAATTTGCACTGCATCACAACCGGCATCAATCTGAATGTGGAGGTAGCGAATAGTGGCTTCGGTGATTTTTTCGAGCATCACTTTCGCGCGCTCGGGCTCGTTAAGGATGAAACGCTTCGCTTCACCAAAGTCTTTAGATCCCTGTCCTTGAACCATGTAGCACAGCAGGGTCCATGGGGAACCGGCGAATCCGATGAGCGGCACGCGGTTGTCCAAACCTTCTTTTACCGCTTTGATGGCCGGGGTGGCGTAGCGGAAGAAATCTTCTGTGTTCTCCACGCTCAATGCGGCTACCTCTGCTTCCGTAGTTGCGGTTTGGAGTACAGGACCCTTTCCCGGAACCATGTCGACTTGCAATCCAAGGCTTTGAGCAATGACTAGGATGTCTGAAAAAAGAATGGCGGCGTCTACGCCGACTTGGTCGATCGGCATGACAGTGATTTCCCTAGCTAGGTCTGGGTTTTGTACGCGTTCAAAGAAGCTGTATTTTTCTTTGAGGACCATGTAATCTGGAAGATAGCGACCGGCTTGGCGCATGAACCATACAGGTGGACGTTCAGTCTTTTCGCCATTTAGAGTGCGAAGGAATAGGTCGTTTTTTATCATTTCAATTCGTTTTTCAAGGTTTGAAGTAGGGTGGTGAAATCTGGTTTAGCAGCAGCAATGACATTAGTAAAGTCATTGGTTTTAACGGCCTCTGCTGTGCGTTCGCCAATGCAAATCACAGGGGTGTTTTTTGGGAAATCATTCTCCTGAAGTGCGCTTTGAACACCCAAGGGTGAGAAGGCTAAAATGGCATCCCACTGTTGCCTGGCCAGGCGGGGTGGTTTAGCGCTGTTGCGGTAGGTAGTAATGTGCTGTATGCCGTGTTCGGCCCAATTCTGACTGGTACGCTCAGCGCCATAGTACACGGCAGTGCCTGGTTGCTCTTTTTGATAGGCCTCTACCATTTCTCCACTGTTGCCGTAGGTTGTGATTCGTCCCGAATAGCCGGAATTTTTGAGCACATCGGTCGCTTTTTGACCTACAATCCATATGCTCTCTGGCAAATCTTTGATATGATCTTCCAGCTGTTCTGCCCCGAAGGAACTGGCCGCCATGGCAATATCAGCAGCTTTGATTTCGAATGTGATTGGAACGAGATCGAGCACCTCTACATCGTGCAATTTGAGGCCTATTTCAAGGGCTAATCTGCGCTGTTTTTGGTCGATTTCCTTCAAACACAATATATCTTTCGGCTGCTGAGCGCGAATCTCCTCCATGAGTACTGAACCACCGTTATTTAGTAGCTCTTGTGCTGCAGTATATCCGGCCTTTTGCCAGTCGGTAGTTGTCACTGTTCGACTGACAGTGAGTTTTTTTTGACCGTCTAAACTCAAAAGGGCTCCTTCAAAGCTGAAGCCGCCTCTGGTAGGCCTGCATAAAGCGCCTAACGGTGAAGCACAGCCAGTTTCAACAGCGGCCATAAAGTCGCGCTCTACACGGGCGCAGATGTAGGTTTCTTGATCGTTGATTGCGCTAAGCATTGCTTCAAGCTTTGGGTCGTTGTCGCGTCCAACGATTGCCATAACGCCTTGCGCAGGAGCGGGGAGCATCCAATCCAAAAGTTCCGCATTTTCAGGCAGAAGATTGATGCGCGCTAATCCTGGTGCACTTACAATACCGCCATCTGATGCGAGGATTTTTTCAACGCGTGTGTGCATGTTTCCGCGCAGGTCTTTGAAGCTGTGGTGCGGGTATTTATGCAGCCAGAATGCACGACGGCGTGGGGAGCCGCTCAGTATGGTGAGAACTTCTTGTTTAGATTTTCCGTTGTTGCCAGGGATGAATGCGTCGAGGTAGCCGTCGCGCGGAAGGACGGCAAGAAGTTTCAAGCCTTTAGGGACATTGGTGGGATAGTCTTTGAGGCTGTGAACGCCAATATCAGCCTTGTCTTCAAGGATGGCGTCGTCCAGTGCTATGGTGAAAATCCCCGTTTGACCCAAATTCTGCAACGAGGTGCTTTGGTCTTTGTCGCCCTTGGTCGAGATGGGCACGAGGGTGCAGTCCAAACCAAGGTGTGCCTTGTGAAGAAGGTCCATGACTGCTTCAGTTTGGAACAGCGCCAAAGGGCTGGTGCGAGAGGCGATACGTAGTTTACGATCGTCCATACAACTGCTTTTTAAGTGTATTCAATTCTTTTGGATTCTTTCGGATGCGCTCGAACATTCGTGCTTCAATTTTAGCACTAAGGCGCTCTATTTTTTCGAGATCGGTATGCTTAGAGGACCATTCTTCCTGCAGTCTGCGTTGCAGTTCTTTGATGGTTGGAACGGCATCCACGGCGAGCTCCCATTCTTTGTATTTGTCCAATTCCTCTCTGATGATTTCATGCGCTCGAGGCACCCATTTTTTGCGCTGCTCCATCTGCGTTGCGATGGCGCTGCTCAATTGGTCCACATAGGCGACCTCTATGTCCAATTCGTTCTGTACGTCCTCTGCTACACTAAAGGGGATGCTAAGGTCTACGATGTATTTAGTGTTTGAATTAGCGAGGATTTCAGCGGTAAACACGGGTTCGGGTGCGCTAACTGCGCTAACTATGGCGTCAAAGGATCTTAGTTGTGCGAAGGCACTGTCCCAACTTAGGGCTTGTACATGGTGCAGGGCTGCTTGCTTTTCAGATTTGGAAGAACTGCGGTTGGCGATGAAGATGTTTTCAGGGCCTTTTTCAGCGACGAGGTTGTCCAAGGTTCGCTTGCCTATTTGCCCCATGCCCAGTACCAAAATTTTGGCGCATGAAAAATTGGGAAGGGAGGATTTTAGGAATTGGACTGCAGCATAACTAGTGGAAGAGGTCCCCCCGGAAAGTCCAGTTTCGTTTTTAATTCTCCGCGAGCTGTGGATGGCTTGATTGACGAGCTTTTCTATAATGCCCAATCCTGAGCCGTAGGTTTTGCTCTTATTAAAGGCAGCTTTCATTTGACCAACGATCTCGAAATCTCCAAGAATTTGGCTGTCGAGGCCGGCCATCACTTCAAAGAGATAATTGATGGCTTTTTTGCCAATGTAGCGGTCGCCTATTTCTGAAATATCACTGTAGCCCGATTCCTTTAGAAATGCCTTTTCAACGTTTTCAGGGTGCTTCCCAAACAAGAAAAACGAGGTTCTGTTGCAGGTATTGGTGATGAATCCTGCGCATTCATTTTGAGGAAAAGTTTCGCGGAAAAAGTGCTCGAGCTGCGGCTCTGATAGTGCGAATTTTTGGCGCTCCTCGGCAGCGGCATGCTTGTGAGTAATGCCGAATGCGTACCAATTATACCCCGTGAATTGCACCATCTATACTTTGAAAGCAGCGAAATTAGAATGGGCCCGAACAAAAAAATACCGCTAAACGTTAAATTACTCTCGGAGGCAGGTTGGCGGGCCTTTTGGAGTGAAATTGCACCATATATTTGACCATTATTACGCTGAAAATGACGGTAAACGACATTAATCTTACACAAAATACCGCTGAACGAAGTTTTGTGCACGAATTCGCCGAAAATGGCCTTTCGCTTTACACTGGGTTGGATAGAGAAAGCAACGAAATTTCAGCGGTGCACTGTGAGGTGCCGTCGAGAATCATCCAGTTTCATTTCTGCCTAGAAGGGCAATTGGGGTTCAATTTCAGCCCGCATTACCAAAAGCTATTGCAGTCCGGTCACTATTTCTTCATGTACAACCCGCAGAAGGAATTGGTCTTTGATCTCATTCCTGATCTTAATGCGAAGTGGGTGGCGGCCTATACCACGGTGGACAAGCTGCATTCGTTGTTTGTGGATGAGGCAGAGGTGCTGACCTTTCTCAATGGGGAGAATGCCGCCAAGCCTTTGTATGACGAGCGCGAATGTAGTGCTTCGGTGAAGTGGGCACTGGAGAGTTTATTCACCAGCGAGCTCAGCGCGGCATCTCGAAAGATTTTCGCCAAGGGAAAATTGCTGGAAGTTTTGGCGCTCCATTTTGACCGCAGGTCAGAGGATATGGAAGCCTGTCCTTTCCTAAGAGATGAAAAGACGAGAACGCAGATAAAATCGGCGAAGAATTTATTGATAGAAAGAATGACGCAACCGCCGAGCATTGCGGAATTGGCCCTGGAAATAGGCATTAGCGAATACAAATTGAAATCTGGATTCAAAGAAATGTACGGCAATACCGTCGGTGGATTCATCCTCGATTACAAGATGAATTCAGCGAAAGCCATGCTCGATTCCCGCAATTATCAGGTCAGTGAAGTCGCATATGCACTGGGGTACGGCAATCCGTCGCACTTTATAACCGCCTTTAAGAAGAAGTATCAAATCACTCCGAAAAAGTATTTGCAGCAGCTATGAAAAAAGCAGCCGTATTGATCAACTTGGGCTCACCAAAGAGCACAGCGGTCAAGGATGTCAAAGAGTATTTAGGTGAATTTTTAATGGACGATCACGTGATCGATTTTCCCAAATGGGCACGTACCCTGCTGGTCAAAGGCATCATCCTTAACACCCGTCCCAAAAAGAGCGCCGAGGCCTACAAGACCATTTGGTGGGACGAAGGTTCCCCGCTTATTGTTCTCTCAGAGCGCCTGATCACCAAGGTGCGTCAACACACCCAGGTCCCGACGTATTTGGCCATGCGCTACGCCCAGCCAAGCATTTACAACACCTTGAAAGTCATGACCGAGGAGCACCCAGATTTGGAGGATTTGTATGTGGTGCCGCTCTACCCGCACTTCGCCATGAGCTCCTACGAGACGGTGGTGGACCGCGTCAAGGAGGTGGCGGCCAAGGATTTTCCGCACCTCAAACTCACGTTCAAAGCACCTTGGTACGACGATGCAGAATACATAAAAGTACTGAGCAACAGCATCAAAGAAACCCTTCCAGAAGACCACCATTTGCTCTTCAGCTACCACGGTATTCCAGTGCGTCACGTAAAAAAGAGCGATTGCACCGGGGAGCATTGCTACAAAGTCAACGATTGCTGTAACGTGGCTTCCAAGGCGCATACGGTGTGTTACAAGCACCAAACGGCGGTAACGACGAAATTGGTAGCGGCGGAATTGGGCCTCGAGGAAGGCACGTATGAAACTTCGTACCAGAGCCGATTAGGCCGCGACCCGTGGATCCAGCCCTACACGGCGCAACGCTTTGAGGAATTGGCTGGTGAAGGCAAAACCAAGCTGGCTGTAGTCTGTCCAGCCTTTGTCAGCGACTGTTTGGAGACGCTCGAGGAGATCAATGAGGAGGGCAAGGAAGACTTCTTGCACAACGGCGGCGAGCATTTCCAACCTATTGCCTGTTTGAACGACCGCGACGATTGGTCCGCACTGCTCGGCAAATGGATCAGCGAGTGGAAGGCGTAACCCACGTTCCCCTGCTCATCTTAGGCGGCGGCATCTCAGGAATGGGTGCGGCGTTTAAGGCGCATACGCTAGAGCAAAAATTCCTGCTATTGGAGGCTGGGCCTGAGTTAGGTGGCTGCTTGCGTTCTGTCCAATTGGGCGGTCACACCCTGGACATTGGTGCTAACAGTTGTGCGGTATCTGAAGATTTTGAACATTTTTTGGGCCAATTAGGCCTTGAAGAAAGCGTGTTGAAGGCCACCGCCCTCAGCAAAAAGCGCTACCTCTTTCACGATGGTAAAGTAGTGTCGGTCGGCGGGCTCAAAGACATCTTTGGCGCTTCATGGTTAAGTCTCAAAGGCAAGGTCAAATTTGCCGCCGAGCCCTTTCGCAAAAAAGGCAAACCTGAGGACGAAAGTGTCGCAAGTTTCTTGAGCAGGCGCATCGGCCAGGAAGCTACAGAGAAATTAGTAGACCCGGTGCTTGGAGGAATCTATGCCGGAAATATCCACTATTTGAGCGCTGCTACGGTATTGGAGAAATTCAAAAAAGGAGAGCAAGAAAACGGT
Organism: Schleiferiaceae bacterium; assembly: GCA_049631665.1. Lineage (GTDB taxonomy): Bacteria > Bacteroidota > Bacteroidia > Flavobacteriales > Schleiferiaceae > UBA10364. Next base: position 34,460 of record JBNAAX010000001.1, on the reverse strand, counting down.
TCGATGCTTCGTACGTTGTTTAAAAATCCACCGAAGCCAAGAAAGATCATTAGTTTGGAAGGAGGTTTTGCTGCTATCTGTAGAGCGTTCGCTTTGAAGTTCTTTGATAAGATTCAAGTAAATACTCGAGTACAAAACATCGAAAAGACTGAAACTGGATTTTTGATCACCACGAATAACGGGAATTTCAGCTGTGACCAATTGGTCAGCACTCTGCCAACACATGCGCTTGCTAATCTATTCCAAGGACCGCTTCAGTCGCATCTTCAACAGTTAAAATACGAGCCACTCACCGTCAGTCATTTTGCAGAAAAGCGCGATGAAAATTCCCCGGACGGTTTCGGGATTTTGGTGCCTTCGTCCTCAAACATGAGAATTAAAGGAGTGCTGTTTACCAGCTCGGTTTTTGAAGGTCGTGCGCCGGAAGGAACGCGAAATATGACGGTGTTTCACAAGCCTGAGGGATCAAGATCTATCGCAGGAGAATTGAATGAAATTTTAGGTGATCAACCTCGAGAGTTACTTCAATCCTTTACTTGGCAGCAGGCTATTCCACAACCACATGTGGGCTTCGAACAGTGGAAAAATGAGCTTCAAGAACTTTTGCCTGAGGGCATGCGTTTAGCCGGGAATTTCCTCGGGAAAGTAGGTGTGGCGGATGCCTTTGCTTCCGGTTACGATTTGAATTTGCGCCCGTAAAAACTTACAAAATACACGCCGGCGAAGATGGCCAAACCGCCAAAGAGCATGTGGATGCTCCACTGCTCGCCACCATATACTAGGCTTAATAGGCTCGCCAAAAGCGGTTGCAAATAAATGTAGGCACCCACCGTTGCTGGGTGCAAGGTCTTGAGCGCAATGATATTTCCCAAATAGGTCAAAAAGGTCGTGCCTACGACCACAAAGATGACCGCACCGATGATGTTGGCGTCCCACAGCGACCATTGGATGTCCTGGAATTGGGGCCCGCCAAAAGGAAGAACGAAGAATACGCCGAAGGTGAAGACCCAGCGGATGATGAACAATGCGTTGTATTTCGCCATGAGTGGCTTTACTAAAACCAAATAAATGGCATAGCTACTCGCGTTGACGAGTACGAAGAGATTGCCCTTGGCAACCTCAGAGGAGAAGAGTCCGTTTAGTTGGAAATTGGCACCGGAATAGATGAGCCAGAAAGCACCTAAGGCCCCTAGAAATATTCCCGCGATTTTAGGTGGGGTAATGCGTTCTTTGACTAAAACGGCGCCTGCAACCAGGACCATAATTGGCCCGCTGACCATCATGATGGAGGCGTTCACGGGAGTGGTGATTTTCAGTCCTTCAAAGAAGAAGAGCATGTTGGTGGTCACCCCGAAAACAGCACAGATGGCTAAGCGTAGTCGGTCATTAACGGGAATCTTAAAGAAGCTGTGGCCGCCGGAAAGTGGAGTTAGTAACCAAAAAAGTAGAGCAGCTCCAGTAACGCGGAATTGGATAAACGCACGCGGTGGAACGGCGCCCTGCATCGCTGCTTTGGCAATGAGAAAGGAGGAGCCATAAATCAAGGCGACGCCCAACAATGCACCGTGGGCGAGGGGTACAGATTTACGGCTATGAGCGTTCATCGAAGTGCTTCTGTCGCCGCTTCTACGACCTTTTTACTGTTGCCCACGAAAATCTGATCGTCAAGAACGAGGACGGGACGCTTTAGGAACGTGTACTCGTCGATGATGAATTGGCGGATTTGAGCATCGGATAAATTTTGATCCTTCAACCCCAATTCTTTGTATTTGCGTGCACGTTTTGAGAACAGGGCTTCGGCGGAGCCGGCTAAGCCAATCATATGATCCACTTGATCGGCGGTCATGGGCTCTGTTTTAATGTCTTGAAGTTCGATGCCGCCGGTGTTCCAACTGCTCAGAATTCTTTTACACGTATCACAAGTGCTGAGGTAAAATATGCGTTCCATATGGGTCCAATTTTATTTAGCCAACCACGGTCCAGGATCTTGGATATCGGCGTCTTTCCAAATACCGAATTGGACCATAGTTTTTCCTTCTTCATCTGTAAATGCCGTACCTAAAGGCTGCTTCAAACTAATAATATCGCCTGCCTTCACCTTCACTCCGATGAGGTTGCTGTACACGGTGAAATAGTTCCCATGTCGAATGAGCACCATCACGTTTGCACCAGGGATAGGGACCACAGAGCTCACTTCGCCTTCAAAGCTTGCGCGAACTATTGCACCAACTTCCGTGCTGATTTCTACATGCGGGTTATCGACTACAACGCCTTTTACTACTGGGTGCGGATGCTTTCCAAACTTACCGGTGATCAAGCCGCGTTCCACCGGCCACGGCAAGGCGCCTTTGTTCGAGGCAAAGTTGTTGGCCAATGCTCTTGCTTCAGGCGTCATAGTATACGACGGTCCGTCGTCGCGTACTTCAAGGCCCTTGTCTGCGCGTGCCTTATCTATTAGTCGCTTCAATACCTTATTCGAAGTTCGAGGATTGAAATCTTTCCCCTTCACCAAGCCAAGATCTTCGGCTTCCTTTTCTAGGGCCATACGTTCAGCACGCAGCTTTGCCTTACGCATTTCTTCGGCAATGATGCGCTTGATTTGCTTCTCCAACTGTTGGGCTTCGCGTTGCTTTTTCTGAATATCTTTTTTCAGCTCGCTTTCTTTGCTTTGAAGTGTAGCTACGGTTTTCTCTTGAGCTTGCGCATCAACGAGAAGTTCGTTTTTCTCGTTTTCTTGTGCTTTTTGAACGTTTAATTTCTCTGCTTTCTTTGCAATCAACGCCTTCTTTTCTTGCGCCAATTCTACCTGTGCCCCTTCAATTTGTTTGACCTGTCTTTCGCGGTACCCAGTCATATCTTTGAAGTACTGGATGCGCTTTAATGCTTGAGTAAACGAACTAGAGCTTAGGATGAACATGAGTTGATCCGCAGGCTGTAGGTTTCGCTGCGCGAGTTCAATAAGTTTGGCATAATCTGCTTTCAAAGAATCTATGCGCACCTCAAGCTCCACGATCTCTTGCTCTTTGGCCTTGACCTCACGGTCAATGTTGCGAATCTGGCGATTCATTGTGGTGATCAGTCGCTCGCGAGCTTCAATCTTTTGGTTGAGGGTCTGCAATTGATTCAAGCTGGTCGCTCTGGTGCTTTGCGTTTGTTTTAATAGCGTGCTGGCCAGATCTATCTGATCCTGCAGCAGCACCTTTTGCTTCTGGAGCTCTTCTTTGGTTTGGCCATAAGAAACCGACGCAAAGAGAAGTAGCGCTATGAGTACTCGTGGCGCCTTCATTAGAAACTAAATGGGGTGTTGTACGGCCCATCTGTGCGGATTTCGCTGACCTCAATTTTCACCGTGTACAAGGGACGCGATTTCAGGGTCAATTCAAGCATTTTAGGGTAGCCCGTGCGCTCGTCTGTATTGGAGTACTCAATATCTACAATTTCAGTTGGATCGGTGATGGTCATATGTTTCACACGCAGATCCCGGTCGAGGTCGACTTCTACCTTCCTGTTTCCAGAGATGGCATATTTGGTCACCCACAAGTCACGCTTTGCATCGAACCTATAACGCATTGCCGTCTCGGCGCTAATAAGCTGACCGCGCAGCAAGCGATTGAGGTATTGAAAGGGGACTTCGACGCCGGTCATGCCCGCCAAATCGTGTGCGGACCCCGTCCAGTCTAATCCCAATAGGGTGGAAGTGAAGGCAGCACTGTCCTCAATGACAATGGCTTTCCCTACACGTAGTCCAATCATATCGTCACTAATGGCAGCCCACAAGATGCTATCTTGTTTCGAACGAACCTGAACTCGGAAGCTTTGCTCGCCGTCAGGGGTGTTGGCCTCAATGCGTGTAAACATTTGCGCCCATTCAAACTTGTCTTCTACAATGATTTTGCGCGAGATACCGTCGTTGATCTTTTCTCTTTTGAGCGGGTGTTCCGGGGAAATGGGGCGACCACAATTGGCCACCAAAAAGGCACCTGCTAAAAACAGCAATAATTGACTTGCGCTATGTGCGTACAGACGGTTCAAAATTCAATGGGCTAATTGCCTTTCAATTCCTTCGCTTTATCCCGGTATTCCTGAGCCTTCTCCTCGTTACCAAGTGCTTTTTCGATATCGGCAGCATGCTTGTACAGCGTGGCATCAGGAGCAGTTCTCTGAAGTTGCAAAGCTAAGACCATTTTGGCCTGTGCTTCAGGGTATTTCCCCATTTTATACAATACCCATGCCCAAGTGTCGAGATAGGTAGCTTCGAGTGCACTTTTTTCATTGCTCTCCTCGGTCAGTGCAAGTGCTCGCTCAAGTTCTAATCCGCGCTTACCCAGCTCCCACGCGAGGTTGTTCAATGCGCCTGCATCCCTTTCAATTTCCAAGCTCAATTCATAGGCTTTAACGCCAAGCTCGATGGAATCTTGTGAGAAATAGGCCGTACCGGCCAGGTTGTAAAACCACTTTTGAGTTTCATCGTCCAACGCCTTCGGTGCACTTTCCATGGCGATTTGTGCACAATCTGTCCACCAGTTTCTGTCGTAAAAACTAAAGGTTACATAGCTGAGTACTTCCATGTTGTCGCTAAACTCACGAGCCATGGTTCGCAGCACTTCAAGGGCGATACCGTCCTGATCGGTCTGTCGGCATAGTTCAGCGACCTGCGTATAGACCTCGGGTGTTTTAAAGCCGCGTTCAATGGCTTCGAGATACATCAAGACACTCTGTGAAAATTCGCCCTCAAAAATCAAGCGCTCGCCCTCGAGCAAGTAATAGGCGCCTTCTCCCTCATGGATTTCTTTTGTAGCCGCCCACGCCCTGTCGGTCATTGGCTGCATGCTTGGATCTTTCTTTGCGGTCTCCCACAGACTAAGCAATACAGGGCCCTTGTCTTTTAAACTCATGCCGGGCAGTACCAAAGCGCGCTCCAAATAGTACATGCTCTCATCGAGGTGGTCTTTTGCTTGCAGCACCCGGGCCAATTCCATAGCGATTGGCGCATTTTGCGGGAAGTCTTCAACGGCTGCGCGTAAGATTTTCTCTGCCTTTTTCGCCTTGCCGTTCGCATCGTAAAACTGTGCAGCGAGCCCTCGGTATTCTAGGCGCTGTGGGTAGTCCTTTATGGCCTGCTTTAGTACTTTCTCTGCAGCCTTTACATCGTTGTTGCGAAGGTGAATCTCCATTTTCTGTTGCACAATTTCAGGGCCATCGCCGTACATCTTCTCTAGCGTACTGAGGAACGTCAAGGCCTTCTCACTGTTTCCCGCTGCAAGCGCGCTTTGAAGTGCTTCTTGTACATATTCAGGTTGGTCCGGTCGAAGCACCATGAGTGCCTCGTAAGAAGAAAGGGCGGTGGCCATATCCCCAAGCTGACGGGAATTTACGGCTTGTAGTCGCCACATCCATTGATTCTCAGGGTAAGCTGAGGTACCGGTAGCGAGCAGTTGTTCAGCTTCGAAAAAGTTATTTTCGGTAAAGAAGATGCGCGCGAGCTGGTACAAGGCGGTCTCGTGCGTAGGGTCTTGCGCCAAAAGCATGGTGTAGGCCTCTTTGGCCAATTCCGACCTTCCAGTAATGCGGTAGGTCTCGGCTTTGTAGAAAAGCGCCGATAAAGCAGAAGACCCCTCTTTCGAAGGGTCTTGCGCAAAGGTTGTTATAGAAATGAGGACACCAAGCAGCGCCCCTATCAATTTCTGCATTAGTCCATTCTTGAATAGTCGCCTAAAGATACAGAAGTCCAGCGACCATCGACATGTGCGTGGTTTCCGATCATACTGTCCTTGAGGATGATATTAGTGATGGTAGAATTGGTCTGAATCAAAGAGCCCTCGATAGTGGCATCTTCTACCACACAGTTATCGCCTAAGCTCACATGGGGACCAATTTTAGCGTTCTTCAACACCACGTTTGAACCAATGTAGCACGGCTCGATAATCTCTGAATTTTCAAGGGTGATGTTCTCCCCTCTTAGCTCTGGCTTGCCTTGTAAATAGCCCAACATTTTGCTGTTGGTTTCCACGGTAATGGCCTTATTTCCACAATCCATCCAATCGCTCACTGTTCCTGGACGGAATACCTTGCCTTGGTTCATTAGGGCGCTCAAAGCATCCGTAAGCTGGTACTCTCCACTAGGGCGAAGGTCGTTGTCCAAGATGTATTTCAATTCCTTGCGCAATCCAGGTCCATCCTTGAAATAGTAAATCCCAATGATGGCAGAATCGGATACGAATTCCTTCGGTTTTTCTACGAAATTGTTGATGCTGCCGTTCTCGGCGAACTGCACCACACCGTACGCTGAAGGATCATCTACCTGCTTCACCCAAATCACAGAATCTGCATCGGTGTCTAGGGTAAAATCTGCACGGAATAGGGTGTCCGCAAAGGCTACAACGATCTCGTCGTCCATGCTATCTGCAGCACAGTGAATGGCGTGTGCCGTACCGAGCGGTTTGTCTTGGTAATAGATGCTTCCTTTGGCACCTAAGTTTTCTGCAACCTTCTTGAGGTCAGCTTCAACTTGCTCGCCAAAATCGCCGATGATGAAAGCGATTTCATCTACCTTCTTGTCACCACATACGCTCACGATATCTTCCACCAAACGCTGAACGATAGGCTTTCCTGCGATAGGAATTAAGGGTTTAGGCACGGTAAGGGTGTGGGGTCGAAGACGCGATCCGCGACCTGCCATCGGGACGATAATTTTCATGTTTGTAAGGGTTTATTGGTTGTTGTTATTAGTTCTTTCCTGTGCTTCCAAATCCACCAGCACCGCGGTCGGTATCACTCAAGTCGCTGACGGCTTCCCATTGGAATTGGCTGTATTGGGCCACGACCATTTGTGCAACTCTCATGCCATCTTCTACCGTGAAGGCCTCGCTGCCGTGGTTAATCAGCAGGACGCCCACATCGCCGCGGTAATCCGCATCGATCGTTCCAGGGCTGTTTAAAACAGTTACACCGTGCTTGTATGCTAGTCCAGAACGTGGGCGAATCTGTGCTTCGAATCCGTCGGGCAAGGCCATTGCAATGCCTGTGGGGATGAGCGCTCTCTCGCCGGGTTGCAGTACTACTGGGGCATCTATGTTAGCACGTAAATCCATGCCGGCACTTTGCGGCGTTTCAAATTGAGGAAGGGCATGCTTGCCGCTATAGATTACTGGGATTTTCATTTTCTGAATACGAATTTAAAGAGTCCGTTGCGTTCCACCATGAACATAACGAAAAGGTAGGTGAGTCCGAGTCCAATTTTAAGACAGACATCGCTCAATGGAAAATAGTGAAGGGCAAAAGCCAAACCGCTCGAAACCACAACAAGCCCTCCAATCTTACTCCAGTTGTAAGGCACCTTGTAGTTGCGGTTTCCCCAGATCAAACTGGCGAAAAACATGGCGGTATAAGCAATAAGCGTAGTGATAGCGGCCCCTAGAATTCCCATTTGAGGAATAAGTGCAACATTCCCAACCACTGTAAAGAATAGGCCCACAAACGTGATGTAGATGCCGTAGGTGGTCTTGTCGCTTACCTTGTACCACATGTTCAAATTTGTATTGATGCCAAGAATGACATTGGCGAGCAATAGAATGGGCACCAAATGAAGGCCTACCCAAAACTTCTCGTCAATAAAGAATTTCAAGTAATCCAACCCTGCGATGATCAGGACAAAGCCCACACACATCACCCAGGCAAAACCTTCCATGACTTTCGCCATTTTTTCTTTTCCATCGCCCAGGTTGGCGTTTTTGAAAAAGAAAGGCTCGGCAGCATATCTGAAGGCCTGGTTGAACAGCACCAAGAAAATCGAAATCTTATAGACTGCCCCATAAATACCCACACCCTGCGCCCAACTGTCCTGTGGAAGTAAATATTTGAGCAATTGACGGTCGAGCATTTCATTGGCAATCCCGGCCAATCCACCAATCAAAAGTGGAATTCCAAAGGCCAACAATCCTTTGGTATACTTTCTTTCAAGACTGAATTTGAATCCTCTAAACGTGGGCAGAAGGAGCACAAACATCAAGCTCGATGCACACAGGTTGGCTATAAAGATGTATTGAACGCCCCGCAGCTCATGCGTGAACCAAGGCGCGGTACCGTTCAATTCCCACAACGCAGGCAAGAAGAAGTACAGGTTTACCAAGACGTTTGAGAATATCAAGGCCAATTTTATTCCAGCGAACCGAACGGCTTTGTTTTGTCTTCTGAGTCGAGCAAAGGGAATGGCAGCCAGTGCATCTAAGGCTAAAATAGCATACAGATAGCCCAAATATTCAGGAGTGTCTTCATAGCGTAAGGCACCTAGCAACGTGTTCTGACCAAAGTAAGTGAGCACCCCAAGGGCGCCGAGCACAATTAAAATCATAGTAATGGAAGTACCAAAGACCTTGCGCTCTTCCCAGCCTTCTTTCTCGCTAAACCTGAAATAGGCCGTTTCCATACCGAACGTACAGATGACAATGAGAAAGGCGATCAGGCTGTAGAAATCTACATTAACCCCGTATTCCGATTGGCTTAAAACTGCGGTTTGCAGGGGCACCAACAAGAAGTTGATCATGCGCCCTAAAATGCTGCTCAATCCGTAAATCGCCGTTTGCCCGGCGAGCTGTTTCATACCATTACTCACACCTCAAATATAGCCTTTGGGTCGTACCTTTGGGCGACCTTAATAATGAACTCATGAACAAGCGATTTATTGTACCTATTCTCGCCCTAGTATTTACCCTACCTGTAAAGGCACAAGAAGTAGCTATCGATAAGGAGGCTCCCAAGCGCATGCAACGGGATCTATTCTTCCTCGCGTCAGATTCGCTCAAGGGCCGTCTGCCTGGAACTCCTGGAAGTGATATTGCACGTGATTTCATTGAGCAGCGCATGGCCGAATTTGGTCTGGAGCCCTATGGTGAAAACGGCTACCGCCAAGCCTTTCCAGTACCAGAATATGCTGCCGTAGATTACGATCAGACGGGCCTTAAATTGGGCAAAAAAGTCCTCGTTCCTCATGTGGATTTCTACCCAGTGGCCTATAGCGCCAATGGTGAAATCTCCGGAAAAACACTGAGCATAGGATACGGTATCGTCAAAGAAGACGGTTCCTATAACGATTACCAAGGCAAGGATCTTGAAGGTAAAATAGCCGTACTCAATGTGAGTTCTCCGGACGGTGTGCACCCGCACAGTGCGTATGCAGCCTACCACAGCGTGTACCAACGACTTAAACTGGCGAAAGCCAAAGGCGCAGCAGCAGTGCTTCTCATCAACCCTGAAAAAACAGCCTCGGATGTTCCTGAGTTCTTCAAGGCCATCAACTCCATCGACATTCCAGTGCTCTTTGTGCGCAACGAGGCAGCCGCTGAAAAATTGGCCAAGAAATCCCAAAAAGTGAGCCTTGCTGTGAGTATGAAAGAGCGCTATAGCACGGGATACAACCTTGCCGGATTCATTAACAACAACAAGGCGCGCACGGTCGTCCTTGGTGCCCACTATGACCACATTGGTATGGGCGGCGAAAACAGCTTATACAAAGGTACCCCAGCCATTCACAACGGTGCGGACGATAACGGTTCGGGCACTACACTTTTGCTCGAAGCGACCCGCTACTACGGCAAGCGTCAGGACACCAGCTACAACTACGTCATCCTCTTCTTCAGCGCCGAGGAAAGCGGCCTCATCGGCTCGAAATACTTCACTGAGCACCCGACCTTCCCATTGGAAACGGTAGAATACATGATCAATTTTGATATGGTGGGTCGCCTCCGCAGTGGCCGCCTCCAAGTGTCCGGAACAGGTACCGCTGAGCAGTGGGATGAAATTCTAGACACGCCCATCCACGACCTCGACATTAAAAAAGACCCTGCCGGAGTGGGCCCTTCAGACCACACCTCGTTCTACTACAAAAACCTACCTGTACTTCACCTATTCACAGGAACACACGAAGACTACCACAAACCGGCCGACGATGCTGATAAGGTGAATTACAAAGGCATGGCAAAATTGGCTTCGATGGTCTACACCATTACTGCTCGTACGTCCTCCTATGAGCGCCTAAATTTCCAGAAAACAACCAGTGCAGAGCAGAAAACCACACCGCGTTTCTCTGTGACACTTGGCGTTGTGCCGGATTACCTATTTGGCGGACCTGGCCTGAAGATTGACGGTGCTACCGAGGGCCGTCCGGCCGCGAACGCGGGCATGAAGGCGGGAGACATCGTTTTGAAAATAGGCGACTTTACCATCGATGATATCTATGCCTACATGGGGGCCCTAGGCGCCTTCAAGAAGGGCGACACCACCACCATCGTTTACAAGCGTGGGGATGAAGAGATAGAAGCAGAAATCACTTTTTAATGGAGCAGAAATCACATAGCGTTGCAGTCATTGGTGGTGGGTCCTTCGGGACGGCCCTCACCAAAATCTTTAGTGATACCCTTGGGCATTGTGCTTGGTGGATGCACAACAGTGAAAGTGCGATGCACGTGATGCGCTATCACCACAATCCGCGCTATTTGAGTTCCGTTGGCTTTAAGCCGGAGGCCATTTCAGTCTTCACCGACATTGAGGCGTGTGTGGCTGAGGCAGATATTGTAGTGCTTGCAGTGCCAAGCGCGTTTGTGAAAGAGGTGCTGGCAGATTTAGATCCGGTATTGCTCCGCAAAAAGATTGTGGCCACTGCGATCAAGGGGATTATTCCCGATGAAAACATGATTGTGGGCCGATACTTAAACGAAATTCTTGAAGTTCCAGAAGAGCAGATTGTAGTAATTACTGGCCCTTGTCACGCTGAGGAGATTGCCCTTGAGCGATTGAGCTACTTAACCGTTGCCGCTAGAGAAAAATCGGTCGCAAAAATGGTGGCGCAATGTATGGAGAGTCACTATATGAAGTGCACCTTAAGCGACGATTTGTACGGGACGGAATATGCTGCTGTATTAAAGAATATCTATGCCATTGCCGCTGGGATGTACCACGGTTTGGGATACGGCGACAACTTCCAAGCGGTACTGATGAGCAACGCGGCTCGTGAGATGAACAGGTTTATGAAAGCAGTGAGCGACACCAAGGTAAACATTAACAAGAGTGCCTATTTGGGCGATTTGTTGGTAACGGGCTACAGCCAATTTTCGCGCAACAGAATGCTCGGTAATATGCTGGGTAAAGGCTACACCGTAAAAAGCGCTAAGGCAGAAATGACCATGGTTGCCGAGGGATATTATGCCGTACCGCTGGTTCATAAGCTTCGTAGAAAACGCGAGGTGAAGATGCCTATCGTTAAGGCCGTTCATGCGGTTTTATACGACGGGAAATCGGCGAAAAAAGAGATGGCAAAATTGGCCCAAAAACTAGGTTAAGCTCAAAACTTTGAAGAAATGAGGGCGTTACTTAGGCAGAACAACACGCAATGAAACGTATTCTAACCATATTCTCTTTAGCCCTTGCAACCACGCTTGCGGCCCAAGATGCTTCAACGATTTTAAAAAAGAGCGAGGCCTACTTACGCGGTGCGCAGAGCACAGCCGAGGTGAGCATTACTACGGTTCGGCCTGGCTGGCAGCGTACCATGGATGCCAAACTTTGGAACAAGGGTACCGACATGAGTTGCATCTTAATTACTGGACCTAAACGCGATGCGGGCACAGTATTTATGAAAAACGGCGAAGACATTTGGAATTTTGTCCCAGCCATCAAAAAGTTGGTGGCTTTGCCTGCGGCATTGGTTCAAAACTGGATGGGTACGGACATTTCCAACGATGCTTTAATCAATGCGGGTGCCTTCACGGTCGATTACACCCCTGAGATTACTGGTTCTAAGCAGGTGGCGGGAGCAGATTGCTGGGTATTGGAATTAACGCCAAAGCCGGATGCACCGGTCGTCTGGGGTAGAATAGTTGCCTACATCGATAAAGCTACATTCGTACAATTGGGCGGAGAGTTTTACGACGAAGACGAATTTTTAATTACCGAAATGCAAGCCTTTGAATTGACCAATTTTGACGGTCGTAGACTTCCAAAAGTCATCAAGATGATTCCTGGGGAGGATCCGGAGAGCTATACTGAGATTCGGTACAGTTATGTGGACTTTACCACGCCTATACCGGATAGTTTCTTTACCAAAGCCAACATCAAAAACGTGAAATAATGCTCAAGCTCGCTTGGCGCAACATATGGAGGAACAAGGGACGGAGCGGCATCACTATCGCTGCGGTAATGTTCTGTGTCATCTTCGCCGTAGTGTTGCGAAGTTTCCAAGTCGGCGTTTGGGAGAACATGATCCACGAGATCGTCGGCAACAACTTTGGATACCTTCAGATTAATGAGGATGGATTTTGGGCCGACCAGAGTTTGGACCGTACTATGGATCTCGGTGCAGTGAATAGCGAAGAGCTACTCGCCGTCGACGGTGTGGACCGATTGATCCCAAGAATGGAAAGTTTTTCGCTGCTGTATCACGGCAGCAATACGAAAGGCTCACTGGTCATGGGAATAGATCCTGCCGTGGAATTGCCGGGTTTGCAGCTGGACGACATCCTTTTGGAAGGACGCAGCTTTTCTAGAGACGATAGTGTGATTGTGGTCAGTGAGGGCTTGGCAAAATATTTTAATGTAGGTCTTGGCGATACTTTGTTGTTCATGGGCCAAGGCTACCACGGTGCTACGGCATATGGTGCGTTCCCTATCGGTGGCATTGCTAGAATGACCAACCCGGAGTTGAACAAGCAGTTGGTTTTAATGCCTTTACAGAAAGCCCAATACATGTACAACTGTACCGATCGAGCCACCACGCTTGTTGTCGCCGTGGACAAAGATTCTGATTACGAGGCGGTGGGTGCAGCACTCAAAGGTTCCGAAGTGGAAGGATTAGAAATATTAGAGTGGAAGGAGTTGTTCCCAGAGATCATTCAGACCATTGAGGTGGATATGGCCGGTGGCCGCATCTTTGTGACCATTCTCTATTTCATCATCTCATTTGTATTGCTGGGTACCGTCATTATGATGGTTGCTGAACGCCAGCGTGAATTTGGAATTTTGGTCAGCATTGGGATGAAGAAAACCAAATTGGCCTTTGTGACTTTACTAGAAAATATCATGCTCATAATGGGTGGAGCCATCGTAGGTATGGCAGTAGTTAAGCCGGTCCAATTTTATTTTAAGTACAACCCCATCGACCTCAGTGGTCAGATGAAGGAGGCCATCGAGCAATACAACTTTGAGCCCAAGCTCTACACCACTACTTCCTTTATCATCAACCTCAATCATGGGACGATCATCTTTATCATTGGGGTGTTGGTGAGTTTATATGCAGTGGTGAAAATCATGAAGTTGAATCCGATAGAAAGTATGCGCTCATGATCTTCAAAGTCGCTTGGCGCAACATCTGGCGCTCTCGTATTCGCTCCATCATTGTGTTGAGCTCCATTGCCATAGGAATATGGGCGGGACTCCTCATCATTGGCTTTTCTTTCGGGATGAACAATGAACGTACAGCGGCAGCCATAGGCGCCACCTTAGGTCATAGTCAAGCACATTCATCAGACTTTTTAGAAGACCCTAGTCCTAGCGCAATCATTGCTCCTGAGGCGTATGAAAACCTCATCGCTGCATTGGAGGAGCAGCCGTTTGTAACGGGCTATGCGCCACGCACGATGCTCCAGGGAATGGTTGCTTCCGCGAAGCAGACGCGCGCCTCAAGAATCATCGGCGTAAACGCTGAAAATGAACGTGCCAATACCACCATCGCGACCTACATGCTCGAGGGCGATTTCTTCGAAACTCGAGTACGCAAAGGGGTAGTTATCAGTGAAAAATTGGCCGAGAAAATGGGGCTAGGAATGAAGAAGAAAATGGTCCTCACCTTTCAGGACCACAACGGAGTCATTCACAAAGCCTCATTCAGGGTAAGCGGGATCTACAGAACGTTAAATGCCGCGTGGGACGAACTCAATATTTACGTTCAACAGAAGGATGTCGAACGCATTATCGGTACATCGCTTATCCATGAGGTATTGATTAGTTACGACAAGAGTGAAGATACGGAGGAGAAAACGGCTGCGATTAGTGCGAATGTTGCACTACCAACTGTCATCACTTCATGGAAGCAAAACAGCCCGGAACTTGGCTTTGCCGACGATATGATGGGCATTATGCTCGTCCTTGTTCTCGGTATTATCATGCTCGCCCTTCTTTTTGGCATCATTAACAACATGCTCATGGCGGTACTAGAGCGTCGTAGAGAGTTGGGGATGTTGATGGCTGTAGGCATGAACAAGCGCAAGTTGTTCTTTATGATTTTGATAGAAACCCTGATGCTTGGTTTAGTAGCGGGGCCGATTGGGATTGTTCTCGGCGACCTAAGTGTTCGTGCCATGATGGAGGTTGGTCTCGATTTGAGTACCAAAAAAGACGGCCTTGCAGAGCTGGGCATGCAGAGTACAATTTATCCAGAGATTGTACCGGAATATTATATAATTATCGCTGTAATGGTCATCATGACCGCATTAATTGCAGCATTGTTCCCGGCATACAAGGCATTGAAGTTAAACCCGGTGAGAGCCATTAGAGGAAATTAAGTATGAGCAAAGCAGTTATTGAAGTAAGTGGACTTCACAAAGTGTACGACGGCGCGGTTCCTGTAAAGGCAGTAAACGGGATAGATTTGACCATTACCGAAGGCGAGTTTACTGCACTTAAAGGTCCTTCGGGCTGTGGTAAAACAACACTACTCAATCTTCTTGGTGGTTTGGACCAACCGACTTCGGGATCCATACTTATTGACGGCACCAACATCACAGCGCTCTCAGACAATGAACTTATTGATTTTAGATTGCACAACATCGGATTCGTTTTCCAAGCGTATAACCTTATTCCTGTCCTCAGTGCAACAGAGAATGTGAGCTTCATCATGCTGCTGCAAGACCGCCCTAAGGAAGAGCGATTGGCACGTGCCGAGCAGCTCTTGAAGGCAGTGGGCTTGGAAGGGAAAGAAGATAAGCGACCGGGCCAGCTCTCTGGGGGGCAGCAGCAGCGCGTTGCCGTGGCACGCGCCTTGGCGTCTAAACCCAAATTTGTTTTGGCAGACGAGCCTACCGCGAACTTGGATTCTGAAAGTACCTCAAAATTGCTGGACATTATGGAGCAGCTGAATGCTCAAGAAAACATGACGTTTGTCTTTGCGACCCATGACGATAGAGTCATTGCAAAGGCCAAGAGAGTGGTCAGTATCAGCGACGGTAAGGTCATTAGCGATACGGCAAAATAAAAGTTAACTTGGCGGGTATGGATGCACCTATGATTCCTTACCAGCCGTGGCCTTCAAATTCAGAGGAGGCGCTCAAACTCTTCGAACAGTTCGAGAAAAACCTGAGTACCAGACGCAGCGTTCGGGAATATTCTAGCGCGCCGGTTTTAAAGGAGCAGATCGAAGCATTGATTTCATTAGCAGCAAGTGCGCCGAGCGGTGCAAATAAGCAACCGTGGCACTTTGTAGCCGTTCAAGATCCTGAAGTTAAAAAGCAGATTCGCGAGGCTGCTGAAGAAGAGGAAAAAGCCTTTTACGGAGGTCGCGCTTCAGAAGAGTGGCTCGATGATCTCAAGCCCTTTGCCACGAACTGGCAAAAGCCTTTCCTAGAAGATGCTCCGTGGCTTATCGTAGTGTTTCGCAAGAACTATGATGTGAATGGAGACGGGAGCAAAGCAAAGAATTACTACGTGCAGGAGAGCGTAGGCATTGCTTGTGGATTCTTAATAGCCGCCATCCATGCAGCAGGGTTAAGCACGTTGACGCATACACCTTCACCTATGGGATTCTTGTCAAAAATTCTTGGGCGCCCACAGAACGAAAAGCCCTTTTTATTGCTTCCGGTTGGGTATGCGAAGGATAATGTTCAGGTTCCGGATATCTCTAAAAAAGAATTGGACCAGATCACCGATTTTATCTGACCTTTGTCAAAATTCTCAGAGACATGTTTGAAGGTACCTCTATTCAGTTTGTAGTCGATGCAGCAGAAGTTCGCGATGAGCTAAATGCTGGAGGCCTGAATTGGCCCATTATTAAGATTCTTGGCGGTGAGGAAGACGAGGACAAGGATCCTGAGGACATGAGCGTCTCCAATACAGGTGTAGCCATTTACATTGATAGCATTGACCTGATCTTGAAAGAGCGCGTTGAAAAGGCCAAAGAAATTGTCACAACGGTGGCGCGTATGATTCAATACTTTAACGAGCGCAACGAGACGGCAGTTCTGTTCTTCCACACGAGCTGGCAATCGTATTTGGTCAAGGAGGATTAATCCTTCAAGTAGGTCTGTAAGAGTTTCGCCTTTTGCAAACCGACACATTCTACGAGCGCCTCGAAAGGTGCTTCCTTCACCTTCTTCACGCTTTTAAACTTGCGCATTAATGATTTGATGGTCTCTGGACCAATGCCTTTAATACCGTCCAATTCACTTTTATAAGCCCCCTTGCTTCGGCGGTTTCTGTGGTGGCTCAACGAGAACCTGTGAGCTTCGTCGCGTGCTTGCTGAATGATCTTAAGTGTTTCACTTCGTTTGTCGAGATAGAGCGGGTATGGATCCCCTGGGAAGTAGATTTCTTCTAGACGTTTCGCAATGCCAATAATGGTAATCTTACCTCGAAGTCCCAGTCGTTCGAGCGAACTCAGAGCAGCACTTAGCTGGCCTTTACCCCCATCAATTACAATCAACTGTGGAAGTGGCTCTCCTTCGTCCAACAGGCGTCTGTACCTTCTGTGTACAACCTCTTCCATGGAAGCGAAATCGTCGGGTCCTTCGACCGTTTTGATGTTGAACTTTCGGTAGTCTTTTTTCGACGGCTTCCCGTTTTTAAAGACGACACAAGCCGATGCAGGATTTGTTCCTTGGATGTTCGAGTTGTCAAAACACTCAAGGTGACGAGGTTCCTCCGGCATGCGCAAATCCGTCTTCATCTGGGTCATGATGCGCTTTACGTGGCGGTCGGGATCAACAATCTGAATGTTCTTAAGCTTCTCCTGACGGTAGTACATCGCATTCTTAATGCTGAGGTCAATGAGTTTCTTCTTCTCCCCTTTCTGCGGTACTGCAAATTCAACCCCTTCAAGCTCTAGGGCAACAGGGTGAGAGGTGAATACACGACGGGATGTGGAACCAAACAAATCGCGTATCTCCGGTATGGCCAGGTGCAAGAAGTCTTGCGGCTCCTCCTCAAGCTTCTTTTTCATCTCCACGGTGTAGCTCTGAACGATGGCGCCTTCAACAATTTTCAGGTAGTTGACGTACCCAAATTCAGCATCCATACTTACGCTGAACACATCAATATTGGTCATACGGAAACTAACTACCGTGCTCTTCGCAGCATACTTTTCGAGGGCATCCAAGCGCTCCTTGCAGTACTGGGCCTGTTCAAATTCGAGGCTTGCAGCATGACCGGCCATTCGTTCTTTGAGGTTGCGTTTTACCTCACCCAGCTGTCCTTTGATGATCTTTCGAGCAGCATCGACATCTGCGTTATAGTCCGCTTCACTTTGGAGGTCTTCACACGGCCCTTTGCAATTCCCAATGTGGTACTCAAGACACAGTTTAAACTTTCCTTTTTCAATGTTTTCCTCACTCAGAAGATACTTGCAGGTACGCGTTGGGTACATCTGCTTAATGAGCTCAAGCACTGCTTTCATTGCTTTTACTGATGGGTACGGACCGTAGTACTCACTGCCGTCACGCTTGATGTTGCGCAGTCCATAGATCCTAGGAAAGCGCTCTTTTCGGATGGTAATATAGGGGTAGCTCTTATCGTCCTTCAGGTTGATGTTGTAGCGCGGTTGGTGCTCCTTGATGAGGTTATTTTCAAGCAACAAGGCATCCCCTTCGGAATCTGTGATGATGGTCCGGATGTCGGCCACCTTCTTTACCATGACGGCAATACGAGCACTGGTAACACTCTTGGTAAAATAGCTACTAACTCGCTTTTTCAGGTCTTTCGCCTTCCCGATATATAGGATGTTCCCGTCCTTATCAATGTGCTGGTAGACCCCAGGTTTGTGAGGCAGGGTCTTTAGCAGATTTTGAATGTGTACGGGTGTGTTTGCCATTGAGGTAAAGATAAAAAAACCCGGCTCCCTGTGGGGGAGCCGGGCTGTGTTCGCGTGTTAAGCGAGTGGGGACATTTTAGCGGGCATCCATAATGGTGACCGTACCGTTAATGGTGTAATCGTACTGGTCAGCATCGTTTCGAAGCTCGATGGTGTAGAAGTAGACACCGTCGGCCAATTTAGTGCCGTTTTGGTTGGTTCCTCTCCACGGGTTAGAGTTGTCGTAGAGCGGTTCACTTTGCCATACACGGTCACCCCATCTGTTGTAGATAGTCACTTGACTGAGGTCTTCGTAATCGTCTACGTATTGAAGGATGAACTCATCGTTCACGTTATCCGCATTCGGCGTGATAAAGTTTGGTACTACCACAGTATCAGGAACTGGAGGCGTAGTCACGATGATTGGCAAACAGTTCGAGTAGGCGGTATATACTGTATCGCCTGGATTGGTCGTACGAACACATACGCGGTATTCACCTGGAACGAGTTCGACGAACATTTCATATGTTGTATCTGGCGCTACTACAGGGTTTTGTGGCGAGCTTACGTGATCGTGCACAAACTCCTGCATCCAAGTACCGTTTATTTTTTCTTGCATGACTACTGTGTAGCTGTCTACCGGCCAAGCATTGTAGGTATTCCAGATCAGATTGATCGCATTGGTATCAGGATCAACGATTGGCACTATACCATTGTCTCTTTGCAAGAGGATGCTGTGTGCATCGCCCGTAGGACCCTGCATATCGTCGTTCAACTTCATGTCGACACGATAGTCGTAGCTGTCTTGATCAACCTTGATAAAACCGATTTGGTTGTCTTTAAAGTCGTATTTGTACTGGTTGAATACCGTACCCACCTTGTTCCATTGTGTTTGGCCTGGATCCTTGCGGAAGATCTGCCATTCTTGGAATAGGTAGTTCGGGTACGACGAAGTATCAGCGCTCCATTCGATCACCGGATTCTTATCGTCTTCAATAGTTACGTTTTCCAATTGGTAGTCGGCGTTGAAACAGCCTTCTACATTTAGCTGAATGGTATCAAATTCGTTCATTGGGAAACCACACTTGTTCAAGAGCGTGTTTCCATCATTACCCACCTTAGAGTACAAGAAGTATTTACCGTTTTTGGTAAGTGGCTTGAACAGCTTGACGGTCATTTGAGAAGCCTCAAAGTTGTTATCACAGTTCGCTGTGATGGACTCAATAGCCAACGGTTGACCGTCAGGCTTCGTTAAACGGAAGTCTGTTCCGTCAGGCGAGATAGAGCTACAATCCAACTTTACAGCGAATTTCAAAGTCACTGAAGAATCCAAACAGTTGTAATCTACCGTTGGCAGACCGTTTACTGGATCTTGGTACATGCCCGGTGCTTGGTAATCAAGCTGTACACCTGCTTGAGCAAGTGGTGTACACGCAGAAGCGATGGCAATCTGCATATCACGGTTTACCTCGCCAATCTTACGCCATACATACAATGTAGAGTCGTAACGGTACTCGTCTACGGTTACTGCCATTACGTCAATCTCAATAGCAGACGGTTTGAAAGTAATCAAACCCGTAGAAGGGTTCATGTACAACGAGTTTGCAGGGCTTGTTGTGATCGGTTGATCGTACGTCCAACCTGTAGCATAAGGGATGTTCGTTGGCGAACAAGACCCTGAAGCACCTGCTTTCACGTGTGAAATACGGTAGTAAATGGAATCACCGTCTGGTTCAACAACACTTTGCTTCCAGTTGAAAGTACGCCCTGTACAAAATGCACGTACTGGCTCACTTACGAATTCCGGGCTGTTGTTTTGACCGACTTGGTTATTCAACTTTGCTTCAATGTAGAAGCCCTGTGATGATGGGTTGGTGATATTGTCTACCGCTGGGTTACGACAACATGTACTAAATGCAAACGTCCAATCCGGCGCGTTACCTGGGAGGGTGATTTCACCTTCGTAAAGCATTACGTTGATAGTTACCCCAGCATTCGTACTGCTTACACAGTCGAAAAGTGTTGGAGCTACTACCCCTGAACCACCTGTAGTACCGACCTCTGACAGAGTAGCACTTACGGTAGCAAAGTTTGCGGAACAAGCGTATACTGTTGCAGAAGCCGGTAGGTTAATACCTGTCGCATCGCGGTACAGACGCATGGTAATTTTGTATTTGTGCGAGTTACCTGTAGAGCTGATGTATTCGTATTGAATATCACCACCTGCATTGTGCGAGGCCTCAGCGACGGTTGACATTCCTAAGAATGCGAACGCAAGAATAAAGAGACGAATGACGTTTTTCATGAGGTTGTTGTTCTTGTGCATTTTTGAGTAGTATAAATATCTACATAAAATTCTGCGAGCACAAGAAGAATGAGTAAACGAATCGATTTACCGAGAAAGAAGTACGTAAAGGCTAAAAAAGCCCAAAACGCCACCGCTAAATAGTTCTCTGAGAGTGTGGCGTTTAAGAGCTGTGCGTGCCCAAGCCATGGCGCCACAAAGACCCACAAGTACAAGCATGGTGCTTAGGTTTCCGGAATTGTATTTTTCGAAAAGGGCGAGATACAACCCTGTAAATCCAGCTATTCCAGCCATGTGTGCACTGCTCTTGAAGAAAGGAATGAGCACAGAGCTAACTACTAAAACAAAAGCACTGGCTAGGGTACTGTAGACGATTTCCTTTGGGCCCCCCATATTCATCAGAATACGAGAGGTTAAGATGGCACTAAACGCAGCTACTACATAAGGATATATGCGGTCTTGCTTTCTAATAAGATGTACACTTTCAATAATGCCCAATACGGTGAGTATGTAAATGACAAGCATGGGGATGAGGTACGTACCTGTGAACACGATAAACAACACGCGGGCGATACTTTCGATGGCGAAAACATCAGGGTGTACAAACAAGATGTAGAATGCTCCGACGGTAGGAAGAATCCCTGGGTGCAATGCATAGCTCAACAGCTGAGCAAGAATATGTTTGAAGCTGAAGTGCACTAAAGTTCTTTTCGCATTCGGGCTACTGGAATGTCGAGTTGCTCGCGATATTTAGCGACGGTTCGACGCGCTATCGGGTAGCCTTTCTCCTTAAGGATTGTAGCCAAGGATTCGTCGGTTAAAGGCTTACGCTTGTTCTCCTCAGCGACGACATCTTCTAAAATCTTTTTGATTTCTCTAGTGCTGACCTCTTCACCGTCGGCGTTGGTCATCGACTCTGAGAAAAACCGCTTGATGAGGAATGTCCCGTAGGGCGTCTGAATGTATTTGTTGGAAGCAACGCGACTCACAGTCGAGATGTCCATTTCAATTTTTTCGGCAATGTCCTTGAGGATCATTGGCTTGAGTTTGCGTTCGTCACCGGTCAAGAAATACTCGCGTTGGTATTCGAGGATGGCCTCCATAGTAAACATGAGTGTTTGCTGACGCTGCACGATGGCTTCAATAAACCATTTGGCGCTATCAAGCTTTTGCTTGACAAAAAGCTGCGCTTCTTTCTCTGACTTATTCTTCTGTCCGCTGGCCTTGTAATGCTCCAACATTTCTCGGTATTTCGGACTTAGACTGAGTTCTGGAGCATTCCGCCCATTGAGGGTCAATTCCAGTTCGTCGTCAACAATCTTAAGGTTGTAATCCGGAATGACGTTTTCGGTGGGTCTGCTAAGGTTTGAGGAGCCGCCCGGTTTGGGGTTTAGTCGGCCAATTTCTTCAATGGCTTCCTTTAGCTCATCCTCCTGAACGCCTAAACGATCCATCAATTTTTGATAATGACGCTTGACGAAAATATCAAAGTAGTCCTCGAGGATACTCAAGGCAAGATTGACGCGCAGCGACGGAGTTTTACGTTCTAGTTGAATAATCAAACATTCCTGCAAATCGCGGCCTCCGACACCTGCAGGGTCTAAATCTTGGATGATCATCAGCAGGCGCTCCAGTTCCTTTTCGTCCGTGAACACACCTTGTGAAAAGGCGAGGTCATCAACGATATCTTCCATGGAACGGCGAAGAATACCGTCGTCATCAATGGTACCCACGAGGTAAATGGCCAATTCTAAATCCTCTTCGCTGAGGTTGCGCAACCGCAGTTGGCTAATGAGACTCTCATGAAAGCTTTCACTGACAACTACTGGTGCTTCGTACAATTCGTCGTCTACACTGAAGTTGTTTGCTCTGGTGCGGTATTCTGGAATATCATCGTCGCGGAGATAGTCGTCCCAGTTGATTTCCTCCATGCTGTCGCGAACTTCGCGGTCGTCGGAATTATCATTTTCGAAGTTGTCCTCTTGCTTTTCCCTACCCTCGTTAAGTGCTGGATTTTCTTCCAACTCCTGTTTGATGCGCGCTTCCAGACTTTGCGTCGGTAGCTGAACCAACTTCATGAGCTGAATCTGTTGAGGACTCAGCTTTTGTTGAAGTTTTTGTGATAGGGTTTGCTTTAACATAGGTTAGGGATGGGAGGTCGTTTAAAAGTTGGCGCTCTTTGGCGTACGTGGGAACGGGATAACATCACGGATGTTGCCCATGCCTGTTGCGAACAAGACCAAGCGCTCAAAGCCTAATCCAAATCCGCTGTGGACACATGTTCCAAACTTGCGGGTTTCGAGGTACCACCATAGTTCTTCTTCAGGGATACCGACATCTGCGACTTTTTGTTTGAGGACATCGTAGCGCTCCTCACGTTGTGAACCTCCGACAATCTCGCCGATGCCTGGGAACAAAATGTCCATGGCACGAACGGTTTTTTCGTCTTCGTTCAAGCGCATGTAGAAAGCCTTGATGTTGGCCGGGTAATCAAACAATACCACCGGTGCTTTAAAATGCTTTTCAACGAGGTAGCGTTCGTGCTCACTTTGTAAATCTGCACCCCATTCACCTATGAGGTATTTGAATTTCTTCTTCTTATTAGGCTTACAGTTGCGCAGGATTTCGATGGCCTCAGTGTAGCTCAAGCGCACGAAGTCGTTACTTACTACGAATTCGAGCTTTTCGATTAGCCCTTGTTCTGATCGCTCATTCTGCGGTTTCGTTTTCTGCTCGTCTGCAAAGCGCTTGTCGAGGAACTCGAGGTCTGCACGGCAATGGTCTAAGACATATTGAATGGTGTATTTCAAGAAGTCTTCTGCGAGGTCCATGTTCATTTCCAGATCGAAGAATGCCATCTCAGGCTCGATCATCCAGAACTCTGCAAGGTGACGCGTTGTATTTGAGTTTTCAGCACGGAACGTAGGGCCGAAGGTGTAAATTTTACCTAATCCCATAGCGCCAAGTTCTCCTTCGAGCTGGCCACTCACGGTGAGGTGTGTTTCTTTTCCGAAGAAGTCTTCACTGCTTTCTTGGTCTGTGCCGTTTGGCAGCGTAGTAACACGGAACATTTCGCCTGCACCTTCTGCATCTGATCCAGTAATGATTGGACTGTGCCAGTTGAAGAATCCTTCTTTGTTGAAGTAGTTGTGGATCGCAAACGACAGCGCGTGACGAATCCGGAATACGGCGCCAAAGGTGTTCGTACGAGGACGCAGGTGTGCGATCTCACGCAAGAATTCAAGGCTGTGTTTTTTCGGTTGAAGAGGGTATTCCTCTACAGGAGCATCGCCTAAAACTTCAAAAGACTGTACATTGATTTCAACGCTTTGACCTTTTCCTTGGCTCTCCACAAGTTCACCAGTAACTGCCAAACAAGCGCCTGTTGTGATGCGCTTGAGCTGGTTTTCGTCTTCATTCTCGAAGTCTACGACACATTGTAGGTTGGCCAATGCAGACCCGTCGTTAAGGGCGATGAATCTATTGCTTCTAAAGCTGCGTACCCATCCTTTAACTGTAATGACACTGCCTAATGTCGGCTCTTGTAAAATCTTCGAAATGCTCATTCTTTCTGTTGTTTGCTACAAATATGCACCAAGCGGCCCATTTAAAATACAATTTTTCTGTAAAAATCTCCTAGCAATCATCATTATGGCATAAAAATTGTTCAAGAAGGAAACCCAGGAAACGATTTACGGTTATTTCGTTTCTGATATGATGTAAAACGGCCTCCGTGCCTACCCTAACGACGAATGAGCATTACTGCAGACGCTGTAAAAATTTTTGCCACCGGATTCGAGCTTTTCAGAAAGTTCGGAATCAAGGCAGTTACTATGGAACAAATTTCCAGTGCCTGTGGAATTTCTAAAAAGACGCTCTACAAATTCGTGTCGAACAAACCCGATTTTATCTTTCAATCGTTCAGCTTTTTCGCCCAAAGCATGGAAGGCGTCTTGTATGAAGTTCTCGAGAAAAACGGGGGCAATGCCATTGATAACCTCTTTGCTATTGAGCGCTTTGCTGAGAAGCATATGCGTGGCGATGAGGACCGATTGATAGTACAGCTGGAGCAGTACTATCCGGAATTGGCCTCGCGATTAAAAAAGAAGCGTGAGGAGCTCGTATTCAAGATTACTCAGGACAATTTGAGAAAGGGGATGAAAGAAGGCCTGTACCGTCAAGACATTGCCGTAGACCACATCACTATCCTGTATTACGGACACATTTTGGCGACCCACGAAAACAACATTGCGGAGCGTCCAGCGGACCTTGATGAGCTGCGTCAAACAAGCCTCAGGTACCACATTAGAGGGATAGCCTCTGACAAAGGAATTCAATATTTAAATCAAATAATAAACAACGAAGAATGAGAAAATTAGGATTGCTCTTTCTGTCTTTGTGCTTGTCTAGCACCGTAAGTGCTCAAGAGAAATTCACCTTGGCTTTGGCCCAGGAGTATGCACTTGACCACGCCTACGGTGTACAGATTGCCAAGCTTGAGATAGAGCGTGCCAAACAAATTTACCGTCAGAACCTTGCTTACGGTTTGCCTCAGGCATCGGCCAGTGGACAATACATCTACAATGTCGAGCTTGGTGCTTTGGTGACTGATTTTAATGGCGATGGTGTTTTGGACGAGTTGGTATTCGGAACGGACTACCAAGCTCAGGCCGGTTTAGCGGTGAACCAGTTGATTTTCGACGGATCCTATGTCGCTGGACTTATGGCGGCAAAAGTTCTCAAGGACGGTGCTTCTATCGGTATGGAACAGAGCAAAGCCGAACTTAAAAGAGAGGTAGCAAAGGCCTACCATCTGGCGTTGTTGAGCGAGGAGAGCATCGGCGTATTGAAGGCGAACGAAGGCTATTTGCAAGACCTCGCATTTGAAATGCAAAAAATGAACGAGGCGGGGTTAGTGTCTAAAGCGGATGCCGATCAAATGATGCTCAACTACAACAACATCAAGAATGCTGTACGCTATGCGGAAGGTCAAGCTAAAGTGGCGAAGATGCTTCTCAAGCTTCAGATGGGATTCCCGGTGCAGCAAGACATTCTGTTGGCAGACCAGATGGATGCATTGGTGGTTGATGCCGCAGCAGCGTCTGCCATGGCCGATATAGCTTTTGACCCTACGAAAACCGTTGACTACCTGGGGATGGAAAACCAAGTAGAAGGTGCAGAGCTTCAATTGCTCAATCAGAAACTGGGTTACTTACCTTCTATAGGTGTGAGCTACCAAAACAACATCCAATACATGAGTGGTGAGGCCAATATTTTTGGAGACGAAGCTGTAGAAATACCGAGCAGCTTGGTGGCGGGGAACATCAGCATTCCTTTATTTACCTCGGGCAATGGACGCGCCAAGGTGCAGGAAGCTAAAATTCAGCGCGATCAAGCAAAGATTGGATTGCAGCAAATGGAAGATGGATTGGTGATGCAGCATGCTGCGTTGGTCAACGACTTCCACCAAGGAATTGCAGATTACCTCGCTCAGAAAGAAAGCGCAGCGCTTGCGAAGCGTATTCGCGATCAGAGAAGGTTGGAATACAAAGAGGGGATGACATCTTCGATGGAATTGACTCAGAGTGAAGCACAATACCAAGAGGCGTTGCAGGCCAAATTTATGGCTGCCCAGAATGCCTTGGACAAGAAGTCCGAACTGGAATACTTAATGACTAAACAAACACAGAAATAAGAACAGGACATGAAAAAAGTAGTATTCATTTTAAGCAGTATTGCACTTGTAGCATGTGGGGCGCCAGAAGAGATGGGCACCACGGATGAGCTAAAAGCCAAGAAAGAGGCATTGGTTTCTTCACGCGATAGCATCAGCGCGCTTATTTCTGAAGTTGAGCTGCAATTGGCGGCACTCGATACCAATAAAGCATATGATGTAGTTACTTCAAAGTCAGTAGATCCAAGTATGTTCTTGCATTACTTCGACGTCTTCGGTATGGTTGAGGCAGATAAGAGCATCAATTTATATACGACAGCCAGCGGTACCGTAAAGAAGATTTACGTGAAGAATGGACAGTCTGTGAAGAAGGGCCAGTTGCTATTGTCTCTAGATACAGATATCATGATGTCTTCGTTGGCAGAGTTGCAGACTGGATTGGAATTGGCCAAGACGGTTTTTGAAAAACAACAGCGTCTTTGGATGGACCAGCAGATTGGTTCTGAAATTCAATACTTGCAAGCCAAGAACAACTATGACGGTTTGGTACAAAAGGTGAAAACCTTGAAGGAGCAGATTGAGCTGAGTGAAATTCGTGCGCCTTTTGCTGGGTCTATTGACAACATCTTCGCAAAAGAAGGTCAGTTGGCCGGTCCACAAATGCCGGCCATTCGATTGGTGAACACATCCGGTGTGTATGTAAGAGCCGATGTTCCGGAGAGCTACGCAAATCGCGTGCACGTTGGAACTCCAGCGAGTGTAGCCTTTACTTCTATGGATTATGAAGTTGCTGCAGAGGTACTACAGGTGGGCCAATTCATTCAAGAAGGCAACCGCACATTCTCCATCAATGTAAGCTTGCCTGAGGCGAACGGTGTAAAGCCAAACCAGATGGTGCATGTTGCACTTGAGGATTACAGAAACGACGAAGCGTTGACCGTTCCAGCGAGCTTAGTGCAACAGGATGTCGAAGGCAATGACTTCATCTACACCTTGAAAAATATGGAAGGAACAGACCGTTACCAGGTCGTGAAAACGTGGGTAACTACAGGTCTGACATTTGACGACAAAACTGAGATCGTATCGGGCCTTGAGGCAGGAATGCTAGTAGTAGATAAAGGTTCACGCAGCGTTCGTACAGGTCAAGAAGTAGTATTGGGTTAATCCCTAAATCCATCCAAACAACATGGAAGAGAAAAAGAGTTTAATCAAGCAGTTCGGACCCTCCACCTTTTCGGTGAAGAACCGTATGACGGTGTACGTACTGACCGTAATCATTTTTGCGGCAGGTATCTTTAGCTACACCTCGATGCCTTCTGAGGCATTCCCTGAAATTGTAACGCCAGAAATCTATGTCGGTACTCCTTACCCTGGAAACTCGCCAGTGGATATTGAGAAGCTGATTACCCGTCCTTTGGAGAAGGAAATTAACGGTATCTCGGGCGTGGATGAGATCAATTCAACCTCGGTAGAGGGCTATTCCACCATCCAAGTAAAATTCAACTTTGACGTCACTCCTGAGGATGCCCTTAGAAAGGTAAAAGACAAGGTGGATGCAGCTATGGGCCAGCCAGACTTCCCTACAGATTTGCCGGCAGATCCTAACGTTTTTGAGCTGAACTTCTCGGAATTGATGCCGATTATGAACATCAATATGTCCGGAGAATTTTCCCTGGACCAACTCAAGGACTACGGTGAATACCTCGAGGAGCGCATTGAAGATCTGACCGAGATTTCTAAGGTGGATATCCGTGGTATCGACGACAAGGAAGTGCGTGTCTTGGTGGATACGAAAAAGTTGGAGAGCCTTGAGCTCAGCTTCCGCGACATCGCTGGGGCCATCCAAAACGAGAACATGACCATTTCAGGGGGTAACCTTTTGGTCGACGGCTACCGCCGCAACGTTCGCGTGGTCGGTGAGATTCGTGAGCTCGATGAATTGCGCAATGTCATCATCAAGAGTGAGAAGATGCAGCTTGTACGTCTTGGAGATGTGGCAGAAATTGAATTTGATGAGGTAGAGCGGGAGTCCTACGCGCGTCAGTACGGTGCTTCTGTAGTCATGCTTGATGTATTCAAGCGCTCGGGTGAAAACCAAATCATTGTTAGTGAAAAAATCGCCAACCTCCTCGAGGAGGCGAAGGACGATTACTTCCCGGACAACTTGAGTATTTCGGTGACTAATGACACGTCTGAGCAAACCAAAACTCAGGTGGCGGATCTTGAAAATTCCATCATCTTCGGGATGCTCTTGGTTGTATTGGTATTGATGTTCTTCCTTGGATTACGCAATGCACTTTTCGTAGGTATTGCCATTCCTATGTCTATGCTCATGAGTTTCGTGATACTGAACGCGATGGGCATCACATTGAATACTATTGTGCTTTTCGCCCTTGTATTGGCGTTGGGAATGCTGGTAGATAATGGTATTGTAGTCGTTGAGAACATCTACCGATTCATGGACGAAGGCTATTCGCGCATCGAAGCAGCGAAACTGGGTGCCGGAGAGGTAGCCTTGCCGATCATCGCTTCTACTGCAACCACATTGGCAGCCTTCCTGCCACTGGCTTTCTGGCCAGGTCTCTTCGGCGAATTCATGAAGTATTTGCCGTTGACGCTCATCACTGTACTTTCTTCTTCGTTGTTCGTTGCCTTGGTGATCAACCCAGGTCTTACTTCAGCGCTGATGAAAGTAGAGGAAGCACCATTGAACAAGAAAAGATTAAACATGTTTTCGGTTGGAGCCATCGTATTAGGTGCGCTCATTGCCTATGGCGCAGGTGCCATGGCCTTCGGAAACTTGTTTATCTACAGCGGGGTATTTGCCCTCATCTATGCGTACCTGGTAGTTCCTGCTACAGCGTGGTTCCAAGGCAAAGCGCTTCCAGCATTAGAAGGTGGCTATAAAGGCGTATTGAATTACGCCTTGAATGGAAGGAAACCCATGGTGTTCTTCATCGGAACCTTTGTACTTCTTGTATTCTCTGGAATGCTCTTAGGCGCTTTCCCGCCGAAGACGTTGTTCTTCCCGGAAAACATGCCGAACCAGGCTATGGTATACATCCAGATGCCTATTGGAACAGACATCGAGGAAACCAATGCCGTGACTTTGGAGCTCGAGAAAGAGGTGATGGCCATTGTGAATGAGTTCAATTTTACCGACGAGAACGGCGACCTTCAGAACTACATGGTAGAGTCTGTGATTGCCCAAGTCGGTGAAGGAACTTCGGATCCAAATGCCGGTCCTTCGATGGCACAGACGCCGAATAAAGCGAAGATTACCGTGCAGTTCCACCCGTTTGCCGAGCGTTTAGATACAGAAGGCAATCGCGTGAACAGTGCAGACGTACTTAATAAGATTCGTGCTACGCTGAGCAACTACCCGGGTGTGGTCGTTAGTGTAGCCAAAGACAGCAATGGGCCGCCAACAGGGCCTCCAGTAAACATTGAGATTGCAGGGGACGACTACTTTGAATTGGTCCAAACGGCCGATGAGATTCGTACGTTCATTAACGCTAAAGGTATCGCTGGTATCGAAGAGTTGAAGCTCGATGTTGAAACGGGTAAGCCGGAAATGCCGATCGAAGTAGACCGTATTAAGGCGCGTGCGCTGGGCTTGAGCTCGGCACAGATTGGTGATGCTATGCGTACTGCACTTTTTGGTAAGGAAGTAAGCCGATTCAAAGACGGCGAGGACGATTACCCAATCAACCTTCGCATGACGGACGAGTACCGCTACAATGTGGAAGATTTGATGAACCAAAAAATCACCTTCCGTGACCAAGCGACCGGGCGCATCAAACAGGTGCCTATCTCAGCAGTAGCCAAGGCGAAGAAGACCTCGACGTTCTCTTCGGTGAAGCGTATTGATCTTAAGCGCGTGATCTCTGTGCAATCCAATGTGCTCGAGGGTGCCAACCCAACTGAGGTGGTCAACGCCATCAAAGAGGTGATGAACGATTACGAATTGCCGCGTGGAATTAAGGTGGACTTTACGGGTGAGCAAGAGGAACAAGCGAAGGAATTGAGCTTCCTTTCTGGCGCCCTACTCATCGCAGTATTCTTGATTTTCCTCATCCTTGTGAGCCAATTCAATTCTGCTTCAACACCATTCATCATCCTTGTGACGGTGGTATTCTCACTCATCGGGGTATTCCTAGGTTTGGTCATCTTCCGCATGGAATTTGTCATCATGATGACCATGATTGGTATCATTTCACTTGCGGGTATTGTGGTGAACAATGCCATCGTTTTGATTGATTTCATCAAGCAGTTGACCGCACGTAAAAAAGTAGAGTTAGGAATGGAGGAAAGCGACAAGCTCGCCAATCCTGAGCTTATCGAGGTCATCGTTGAAGCGGGCCGTACGCGTTTACGTCCAGTACTATTGACGGCCATCACAACTATCCTTGGTTTGATCCCACTTGCTACCGGTATGAACATCAACTTCTATACGCTCTTCAGTGAGAACGATCCGAACATCTTCTTTGGAGGTGATAACGTAGTGTTCTGGGGACCAATGTCATGGACCGTCATCTTTGGCCTGACTTTTGCAACTTTCTTAACACTCGTAATTGTACCAGTGATGTACTTCTTGTTTGAAAGAATGCAGCGCTTCTTTGCAAGATTAATAGCGTGAAAATACCCAACCTAAGCTCTAGATTAAGTTACAATTCCAGCGGCGCACAGCGCAGCTGGAATTTTTATTTTTCACCCGATTTTTTGCGCTAATTTTATCTAATGATTGAGCGCTTGCGCAACATAGAACCTGTCGACTTAACCACCTTTACCAACGAACTCAAAGAAGAGATCGTAGCACGTGTATCGGATAAGATTCCTCACTTAGAATCTTCCCTTGCTGTGGCGGAATTAACGGTGGCACTGCATTACCTATTGAACACTCCTGAAGACTTACTCATTTGGGATGTTGGACATCAAGGTTACGTCCATAAAGCCCTTACTGGTCGCTTGGAAGCCTTGGGTACACAGCGCACTAAAGATGGAATAAGTGGGTTCTTGAAGCGCGATGAAAGCCCGTATGATTTCTTTGGGGCTGGACACGCATCTACCTCATTAAGTGTGCTTACTGGAGCATGTATTGCCGATGCAGCATCGGGCCGCGAGCGCAAGCGCGTAGCGGTGATTGGAGACGGTTCTATGACAGGCGGTCAAAGCTTTGAGGCATTGAATCATTTAGCCACTCTATCAGGAGATGCGGTGGTTGTTCTCAACGACAACGACGGCAGCATAGACCCAACGGTAGGAGCATTGCACGAGAGTAACCGTTATAGCAGTTATATCCAAAGTCTAGGCTGGGAATACAGCTACCTTGCCGAGGGTAATGATGTCTTATCGCTACTTGAGTCCTTAAAGTCGGTCATTGACCGTGGCGGAAAACAGGTGCTTCATATTTGTACCACAAAGCCGCATTTAAGCAAGAGTAAATCCTACCAACCAGGAACAACCTTCCAGTGGTGGGCTGCTGAGCAAATGCGTTCGATATTAAAGTCGAACGATAGATTGCGGGTATTCTCTCCGGCGATGTTTGCAAGCAGCGGGTTTGGTCCATTGCGTGCTGAATTCCCGGAGCAGTTTATTGATACAGGAATTAACGAGCCCCATACAGTGACCGCGGCGGCTGGAATGGCCGCTGCCGGTGGACGACCTTGGGTACACATCTACAGTACCTTTTTACAGCGTGCCATGGACCAAGTCATTCACGATATTGCGCTTCAAAACCTACCGGTCATCTTCTTGGTTGATAGAGCCGGTTTGGTCGGTGCGGACGGTCCTACACACCACGGTGTATTTGATGCAGGTTTTCTAGTGGATGTACCGAATGCAACCGTCTGGAATCCGCGTAATGGCGATGAACTTCAAGCCATGATGGCAGAAGCTTATTCGAGGCAAGATTTGCTGGAAGGGCCGTTATTTATTCGCTATCCAAAAGCCAAAACGGTTTGTGGCACTTTGGAGAAATTTGAACCTAAGAAGTGGATTTCACGAGAAGGGTCAAATTCTTTACTGCTTTCTACGGGTGCACTTTCTTCCTTCGTAGCACCTGGCGTTTTTGATCACTTACATGTAGGTCAGATTAAACCGCTACCTCAAGATTTAGCTGAAATCCTTAAAGGATATGCCAATGTATTGGTCCTTGAAGAGGGTCTAGGAATAGGAGGCTTCTTTGGTGCTGTAGCAGGCCTTGTAGCCGATAAAGACCTAGAAGTGAAATTGGTGAAAAGGAAGATTTCTGATGAATTCACGAACCACGGTAGTAGGCACGAGTTATTAAAGGAGTTGGGTCTCATTCCATAAATATCGAGGGCCTTCACCTTAGCTATGAAAAAACTATCCCTATTGCTTGCTGTGCTCTTTGCAGGAAGTGTCTATGCCCAAACGAAATCATTTGCACCGTCATCAAAAGCCACCTTTGAGGCTGGAAACATGATTTTCAACACCGTTGAAGGTACCATTGGTGGGGCGCGAGGTACTGCAGAATACGATGAGGATATTCTTGTGGCCATTGCCGGAACATTGGACGCAAACACGATTAAAAGCGGAATTACCACCCGTGATTCCCACCTGAAAAACAAGGAAGAATTCTTCAATACCAAGGCGACTCCTAGAATTGACTTTACGGCCAAGGAAGTAGTATTTGTTGGAAAATCCTCAGGGGTAACCACCTATAAACTCAGAGGCTCCCTTACCTTGCGAGGAGTATCGAATGAAATTGAGATCGAAGTAGAGGAAACTTCGGCCAATCATTTGGCAAGCACCTTTACCGTGAATAGAGACCTTTGGGGTCTTGGCGATGGCTGGTCCAAAACAATAATTGCGCGAGACATTGAGGTAAGGGTGGACATCTACCTAGAATAAATAGATGAAGAAATTCACCGACTTTGGCCTAAACGAGACCCTGCTGGACGCCTTGTTTTATATGAACTTTGAGGAGGCTACAGAGATTCAGGAAAAGGCCATTCCCACCATATTAGAAGGCAAAGATTTGATCGGTTGTGCTCAGACGGGCACAGGAAAAACCGCAGCCTTTGTCTTGCCAACCTTGAACCAAGTTGCTGAAGAAGAAAGCGACGGTGTCCAGGTACTTATCCTGTGTCCAACACGTGAGTTGGCCATCCAGATTGAGCAGCAGATCCAAGGAATTGCGTATTTCACCAATGCCTCTTGCTATGCCGTATATGGCGGTGGCGACGGCGTAAGCTGGGAAGGTGAGGCAGATGCGCTTAAAGGCGGTGCGGACATCATTGTTGCTACTCCTGGTCGATTGCTTGCGCACATCGCCCGCGGCTATGTGAAGTTCAATACGGTGAAACACCTCATTTTAGACGAGGCGGACCGCATGCTTGACATCGGTTTCTTTGACGACATCATTAAAATCATCAAGCAGCTTCCTGAGGAACGTCAGAGCCTGATGTTCTCGGCGACTATGGCGCCAAAAATCCGCCAGCTCGCCAAGCAAATCTTGAAAGATCCTGAGGAGATTTCTGTGGCTATTTCAAAGCCTGCTGAAGGGGTGACTCAGAAGGTCATTTTGGCGCATGAAGAGCAGAAAGTAAAGCTCGTGCAGCACGTTCTTGGCGATAAAGACGACTTTAATTCCATCATTATTTTCTGTTCTACGAAGAAGAAAGTTGAAAAGCTTGCCCGTAAACTGAAGCAAAAAGGGTATGCCTGCCAAGGAATCAGCTCGGACTACGAGCAGGATGCTCGCGAAGAAGCTTTAAGAGACTTTAGAAGCGGTAAGACGCGTATTATGGTAGCCACTGATGTGATGTCGCGTGGAATCGATATCAAGGGCATTGATCTCGTGATCAACTACGACGTTCCGGGAGATGCTGAGGACTACGTACACCGTATTGGCCGTACAGCGCGTGCCAAGACGGAGGGAATGGCCGTGACACTGGTTTGCCCTGACGACATGTTCAAGTTCTCTAAAATTGAGCGATTGATCGATAGAGAATTGGACAAAGAGCAGCCGCCAAAACATATTGGTGAAGGTCCACAATGGAAAGGTCCGAGCAGTAAGGGTAAAGGCCGGAAAGGTTCAAACCCGCGAAATAAGCGCGAGGACAGACCACACAAAGACAAATCACGTAGCGATAAACCTCGTGGCGATCGCAAGGATCGTAAACCACGTGAAGATCGCAAGAAGGAAAAGTCGAAAAACAGACTCTTGTACGAAGCGTTGCCCAACCCGAAGGCAGAGGTCGTTTCTTAGATCAAAATAAACCGCTCGGCATAAGCTTCTGTCGGGGTATCCACGCGCAGAATATAGGTTCCGCGTGCCAACCCGCTTACGTCAATAGTTTCATTGAACTGTCCAATGAAGTCCGCTCGGCTATTCTGCCAAACTTCCTGTCCTGAGGTGTTGAAAATACGCATGTTCATATCGCTCTGAGTGCCGAGGATGAATTGAACGT